>CAZAOK010000054.1:0-25839 GCA_964486725.1 uncultured Leptospiraceae bacterium | reverse complement strand
ATTCAAAATTGACATTGAAATTTGTTTTATTACCCGAAATTTAATTCACTCCCTTGTAAAATTTAAGATGTTTACGATAAATTATGTTGACATATCACTATCCTGTGCTTTACTTGATTATTGATGAATATTTTATAAGGAATATCAGTTTATAATGAGTACACGAAACACTGTAACCGCTGCTTTTGCAGCATTGCTACTCGGTCTTCTACTATCAGGAGGAACCAGACACGGGGTTTCGTGATTGAGGTATGGTATAGTAAAAATACAAGGCCGTCACGGAAACCCGTGACGGCCTTTTTGTGTTGTGGGTGATTGAAATTATAACGTAACGGAGGGATGGGAATGAAATTACCCCGTATGCTACACGGAGCCGGTACATGTAAATAAGCTGAAAATAATACACTATAAAGGAGTTATTGATGAGTACTGATAAGGAAAAAATTATAATATTTGACACAACATTACGTGACGGGGAGCAGGCTCCCGGATTCAGCATGAACATGGATGAAAAACTGCATATTGCCGATCAACTGGTGAAACTGGGGGTGGATGTTATCGAGGCGGGTTTTCCCATCTCTTCAACAGGTGATTTCGAGTCGGTGAAGAGGATCGCAGAGAGGGTAAAAGGTGTGCAGGTGGCAGGCCTTGCCAGGGCCAATGAAAAGGATATACAGGTGGCCTGGGATGCACTGAAAAACGCCGAAAACCCCAGGATCCATACGTTTGTATCCAGTTCGGATATACACATAGAATACCAGTTGAAAAAGACACGGGAAGAAGTATTGAAACTTGCCGTCGAGGCGGTGAGCCAGGCAAAGAGTTACGTGGATAATATCGAATTCTCTCCCATGGATGCCACAAGGAGTGACTGGAACTATGTTGCTGACATGGTTGAAGCGGTAATCGGCGCGGGGGCCACAACGGTTAATATTCCCGATACGGTTGGGTATGCCATTCCCAACGAGTTTTATGAATTAATAAAGTTTTTGTTCGACAAGGTGCCCAATATCAATAACGCGGTGATATCGGTTCACTGTCACAACGACCTTGGCCTTGCCGGCGCGAATGCTCTTGCGGCCATACAGGCGGGTGCCAGGCAGGTGGAATGTACTATTAACGGTATCGGTGAGCGGGCAGGAAACACGGCAATGGAAGAACTGGTCATGTCCATAAAAACCAGGGGTGACAGTTTTAACGTGTACACCGATCTTAATACCAAAAACCTGATGGCAACCAGCAAGCTTCTTACACATATAACAGGTGTGGCAGTGCAGCCTAACAAGGCTATCGTGGGTGCCAACGCCTTTGCCCATGAATCCGGGATTCACCAGGATGGAGTGTTGAAAAATTCAATGACCTATGAGATCATGAAGCCCGAAGACGTGGGTATTACCAGGTCGACACTGGTGCTTGGCAAGCACTCCGGGCGGCACGCGGTTATAGACAGGCTTAAGACACTGGGATATGACCTTAAGGGAGAAGACCTGGAGCGTTTTTTCAAATACTACAAGGCCCTTGCTGACCGCAAAAAACAGATCTATGATGAAGACCTGGAAGTTCTTATAGGTGAGGCGATCTACAAGGAGAAAGGACGCTACAAGGTTACCAATGTACAGATCTCCACGGGGATGTATTCACCGCCAATGGCAATGGTGAATATTAAAGACCGGCATTCAGAAGGTAAGGAAACATTTGAGGTGGCACCCGGCAATGGCGGGGTGGATGCCGGTGTTAAAGCGGTGAAACAGATCACGAAAACCAGCGCCCATCTCGAGTCATTCAACCTTGTGGCAATCACCGGTGGTTCGGACGCCCTCTGCGAGGTAACCGTAACGGTGGTAGAAGAGTTTGAAGGAAGACAGTTGAAGGTGTTCGGCAATGGAGTAAACATCGACATCTCCGTTGCAGGTATTCTCTCTTTCGTGGACGCCCTGAACAAGCTGGAATACGTGAAGCGCCGTAACGGGGTGAAAGAAAAAGTTAAGGTAACTTTATAAGTGAGTGGAAGATGAACTTAAGCTGTTCATCAGGATAATGTTTCTACCAGTTAATAGAGAAGACTTGCGGGCCCGTGGCTGGGATGAACTTGACGTCATCCTTATCACCGGGGACGCATACGTGGATCACCCCTCTTTCGGGGTGGCCATGATGGGGCGTGTGCTTGAAAAGGCGGGATACCGTGTGGGTGTCATCGCCATGCCAGACTGGCGTGACCCGGCCTCTGTGTCAGTGCTTGGCAGGCCCCGGCTTTTTTTCGGTATTACCTCGGGTAACGTTGATTCAATGGTGATGCGCTTCACCGCTTTCAAGAAAGTCCGCAATGACGACCCCTACGCGCCGGGAGGAAAAGCCGGACATCGCCCGGAGCGTGCGGTGATACAATACTCTAACCTGGTAAAAAAGGTATACAAGGATGTGCCCATAGTTATCGGCGGCATTGAAGCTTCCATGCGCAGGATGGTGCATTATGATTTCTGGAGCAACAGGCTGCGCAGGTCAATTGTTGAGGATTCACGGGCCGATGTGTTGATACATGGCATGGGGGAGATGCCCGTCCTTGAGGTTGCCGGCAGGTTGTCACGGAAAGAATCACTGGAGGGAATTCCCGGTACGGTCATTGCCACACGGAATCCTCCCGGTGGTGCCTTTCAGCTGCCTTCTGAAGAAAACTGCATGTCCTCGCAGGATGACCTGCTTGATTTTTACCGGGAGTTTTACAGGAGGCAGCATCGACAGGTGCTGGTTCAATCATCTGGTGGAAGATACCTTTTGCATACCCCGTCCCCCGCCATTGATTCTTTGTCTCTTGATTCTTTCTATGATCTACCCTTCACCCGCCGGCCCCATCCTTCGTATACGGAAGAAGTGCCCGCCTTTGCCATGATACGGAATTCCATCGTATCACATCGGGGGTGCGTTTCGGGATGTTCTTTCTGCTCGCTGGGGCTGCATCAGGGGAAGGGGGTAGTGTCACGGTCGGAAAGCTCTATCCTGAAAGAGGTGGAAAAACTGTGCGCTGACCCCGGCTTTTCTGGGCATATCACCGATATCGGCGGCCCGTCGGCGAACATGTACGGGATATCCTGCGGTTCATCGGGGGAATGCGGGCGGGAAAGCTGCCTGTATCCTGACCCGTGTGCAAAGCTTCAACTTTCAGGCAAACGCTGGGTTGACCTGCTTGACGCGGCCGCGAAGACTGCCGGTGTGAAACATGTTACCGTGGGTTCGGGAATTCGCTTTGACCTGCTTATGAAAGAGGACGGGGGCCGGCAGCTGCTTGAAAGGCTGGTGAAAAATCATGTGAGCGGACAACTGAAAATCGCACCCGAACATACAAGCCCGGAGGTGCTGGCATGTATGAGAAAGAAGCCCCTCTCTTCTACCGAACATTTTGTTAAGGCCTTCTTCGACGCGGCGGCCAAAGCCGGGAAGAAATACTACCTGGTGCCCTATCTCATGTCATGCCATCCCGGTTCAGGGACGCGGCATATGCGGGAGATGAAGGGGGAGGTGAAGCGGATATTCGGGTTCATTCCTGAGCAGGTGCAGGCCTTTATTCCGCTGCCTATGACCCTGTCATCCATTCAATATTATACCGGCTCTGACCCCATAACAGGCGAGAAGGTGTTCGTTGAAAGGGACATGAAAAAAAGGGTTAAGCAGCATGGTATTTTCTTCGATAAATAAACAGGCACTATACATAAATATAGCAAATATATGTTGACACGACAGGGCTTTTTATGGTACAGGTGTTACCGGTTAATAAAAATTTTATTTTTTTTGGTTTTTTTAAATTTTTTACGTGAAAAATTTTCGGTTTCATGTGACATATTCGTATTAGATAATAGAGCATGGTATTTTTCAATGCTGATTATATATTCATTATAAAGGGGTAGGTACATGGCAGAACAGAAAGAAATGAACCAGAAATCTCAGGCGCTCGAGTCGGCAATAATGCAGATAGAGAAGCAGTTCGGCAAAGGCTCAATCATGAAACTTGGTGATGATTCGGCCCGGGTGCGCATCGGGTCAATCTCAACGGGTTCGCTGGAGCTGGATGTGGCGCTGGGGATCGGCGGCATTCCACGTGGACGGGTAACCGAGATATACGGGCCGGAATCATCGGGGAAAACCACTCTTTCCCTTCATATCGTGGCAGAGGCCCAGAAGGCGGGCGGCATCGCGGCATTCGTTGACGCCGAGCATGCCCTTGATCCTTCTTACGCGGCGAAGCTGGGTGTGAATACCGACGAGCTGCTGGTTTCACAGCCCGATACCGGTGAAGAGGCACTGGAGATTACTGAATCCCTTGTCCGTTCGGGGGCCATTGATATTATCGTCGTAGACTCGGTGGCGGCGCTGGTGCCCAGGGCCGAGATCGAAGGCGAGATGGGTGATTCTCACATGGGTCTGCAGGCAAGGCTGATGAGCCAGGCCCTCAGAAAGCTGACAGGTATTATATCAAAATCAAAGACCAGTGTTCTGTTCATTAACCAGATACGGCATAAAATCGGGGTAATGTTCGGTTCCCCCGAAACTACCACCGGTGGAAACGCCCTCAAGTTTTACTCATCGGTTCGTCTTGACATCAGGCGGATTGAAACGCTGAAATCCGGTGATGAGGCCATGGGCAACAGGGTGCGGGTCAAGGTTGTAAAGAACAAGGTGGCACCCCCTTTCAGGCAGGCCGAATTCGATATCATGTACGACCAGGGCATTTCCCGTGAAGGTGGTATTCTCGACCTTGGCGTGAAGTACGAAATAATCAAGAAGGCGGGCACATGGTACTCGTACGGGGAAGAGCGCATCGGCCAGGGCCGTGAAAACGCCAAAAATTACCTCAAAGAAAATTCTGAAATTTCCGCGACCGTTGAAAAGCAGATTAAAGAACAAACAGGTATTTTGCAGATGCCCGTAGAAACGCCTAAAGTAGAAGAAACAGAACAGCTAAAGACCTCGTAAATATCATGGCACAGCGTAGAAGAGGGCAGACCATTGCCCGGAAAAACGAGGATGATATCAGGCGAATTCGTGATGCGGGTACTATTATTGCCCGCATCTTTGATGCCATTGGCGGGGCTTCCCTCGAGGGAGTCTCAACACTTGAGGTTGACTCACTGGTAGAAGACCTGATCATGAAAAGTCATGCCCGTCCTGCCTTTAAAACGGTGGTGGGGTATGATCATGCCACCTGCATATCGGTGAACGAAGAAGTGGTGCACGGTATTCCTTCAAAAAAGAAATTGCTGAGAAAAGGTGATATACTGAAAGTGGATATCGGCGTGGTGAAGAAGGGATACTTCGCGGACGCGTGCCGGACATTCACTATCGATCCCATTAGCGAGGATGCCGCACGGCTGGTATCTGTTACCAGGCAGTCACTGGAAGAGGCCATTACCGAGATGTATCCAGGCAAGAGGCTTGGTGATATCGGGGCGCGTATACAGGAATATGCAGAATGGAACGGGTTCAGCGTGGTACGTGAATTCACCGGGCACGGGGTTGGGTTTGCCCTTCATGAGCACCCAAATGTGCCCCATTACGGGATACGGGGCAGCGGAAAAATTCTTGAGCCCGGAATGGTGCTTGCGGTTGAGCCCATGTTAAACCAGGGTGGATATGAAGTAATAACCCTGAAGGACGGGTGGACCACGGTGACCGAAGACGGTAAGCTGTCTGCGCAGTTTGAAGATACTATCGCCATCACTGAAAAGGGCCCCCAGATACTTACGAGAGAGTAGCAGCAGAATGCCCAGAAAAGAACTGAAGGACATACAATCTGAACCTGATCACCGTAACCTTCCCATAAACAAGGTGGGGGTGAAGGACATATCCTACCCTGTAGTAGTGTTGGACAGGGCCGAGGGGCAGCAGCACACGGTTGCCAGGGTGAACATGTATGTTGACCTTCCCCATCATTTTCGCGGCACCCATATGAGCAGGTTCATCGAAATACTTAACAAGTACAGGGAAGGCATCAGCACACGCAATGTTGCAGAAGTGCTTGATGACATGAAGCGTATGCTTGACGCCCAGACCTCCCATTTCATGATGGAGTTTCCCTTCTTCATGAACAAGAAGGCACCGGTATCCGGTGAAGAAGCCAAGATGGAATATACATGTTCACTTCTTGGTGACTCTTCGGTTGATTATTACACAATACAGGTTCGTGTTCCCCTTCTTTCATTGTGTCCATGCTCGAAGGAGATAAGCTGCTACGGTGCCCATAACCAGCGTTCGATGGTGACCGTCAGCATTCGTGCCAGGGAGATCATCTGGATTGAGGATATCATAGAAATAGTTGAAAGCTGCGGATCAAGCGAAATTTATGCCCTGCTGAAGCGGGAAGATGAAAAGTATATCACCGAAAAATCCTACGAGAACCCTGTTTTCGTGGAAGACATAGTACGCAACGTGGCAGAAAAACTGCTGCTGCACAACCGCGTCCTCTGGTTCTCCGTAGAATCAGAAAACATGGAGTCCATCCATAACCACTCCGCCTACGCCCAGATAGAAATAGACAAAATCAGCGGAACAAGTCAGCGAAAACTTTAAAATATTCACCGCTCATTCCCGTATCATCTCTCTGTCATTCCCGCGAAGGCGGGAATCCATTCTGTTACTTTGCGCCTTACCGTACTTGGCGACTTTGCGGTGTAAAAAAATTCAGAAAGGCTTAACCAGTACCAGTTTGTTGCCGGCGCCTGTGCAGGTTTCTTTCAGTATGCCCTTTTCGGTGACGATGAGGGTGTCATCCTTGAACATGGGGGGCAGGGCGGGTATGGCGGATGAGGCGCAGCAGTGTGTGCAGCTCCCTGTTTCTCCCAGTACGTGGCCGTTATAATCGATATATATCAGCCTGCCCTTTGAGTAATCGGCTATAAGAAGTCCTTCACGGTAGGTGGTGATCTCATCAAGTATGCTCCAGCGGGACATGATAACCGTGGATACATCAGAAGAGCCGTCAGGCATCATCTTGATACGGCGTACCTTGCTTGACATGAGAAAAAAGTTGTTCTCGGTTACAAACACGTAATTGTCCACCACGGCGATTCCGTTGGCGGCATTCAGCTCGCGCTCATACCACAATTTCTTTTCTTTCACCATGGTGGGGGCGTTGTCTTTAAATAAGACCTGCCATATCCTGCCGCCAAGGTCACACAGGTAGAGCCGCCCATCGGCATCAAATGTCATGCCGTTTAAAAGTTTAGCCTCGGGAAACTCTGCAATGGTTTCAAGGGCGGGTATTCCCCCTGGTTGGATGGCAGCCGCAAGAAGCAGCTTTTTCTTTTCACCGAAAAATTTTGATTCCCTGCATGCGGCATACAAAATACCGTTCCTTACGGCAACACCGGTAAATTCGTATCCTTCATTGTATATGCTGAGCTTGCTGAATGTACCGTCTTTCTTTTTCACTATCTCGTAAATATTCTTATTACCGGTAACAAAAAGCCGCCCGTCAGGCGAAAAGGCGGCATTCTCCGCGTCGGGCACGTCTTTTAAAAGCACCGTCTTGTTGCCACCGCATGAAGCCAGCAGCAGAATTATCATTGCAACACTAAAGTAACCCATTATCTTCTTCATTAAAATTCCTTTAAATGAGTATTTAAATTAACGCCTTTTCTTTACCTTTGCCTTAGACTGGCAAAGGAATTTATTGCAACAGGCTGTGAATCCCCCTCCCTCAATGGGAGGCCGACGCGTTTTGCGACGTCCTGTCGCACATCGGCACCAACCTCATCCTGAGAACGTGGGTTAGGGGAGGGTGTGTTGCACATACTTCTACCAGATGTTCAAGCACTCCATCAATATTATTCATGACATCATTATTCCAGTATCGTATCACTGTAAATCCCTGTGAGTTTAACCATTCATCGACGGGATCTCAGATGTTTCCACAACAGCTTTTCAACATCTGTTTGATTTCTGCGAAGTTGTCTTGAAAAATGTACAATATCTTTTTTCATATACGCAACTCACCCCCACCCCGGCCCTCCCCCATCAAGGGGGAGGGAGCAGCCAAATCAGATAATTTATTTAATACTGCAAACTATTCTGTTTCCTTTATCCATCTCCCCCGATCCGATTTGTGGGTAGAAGTCAGCCCATGGGGGGATACAGGGGGCTGACAAGACTAATGCTTTATTGATAATACCATGGAAAACCATTAAGATATCATGACATGCAACCAGACAACCATTCCCCCCTTCTGTACCTCAGCGCCTCTGTGGTTCTACTTCAATACTTCGGCACATCAAGGTCGGTGTCATAGAGCTTGCGTGGCAGCACCAGGAAAAGCATGAGCATGGTGACGCTGAGTATCACAAGTATGGTCATACCCACGATGATGATCATCTGGTTCTTTATCTCGTTGATCCGCTCAAGAGAAACTCCCAGGCGGAAGGCACCCCAGTGTTTGTCCCGAACGTGAACCGCGGCAGCGATGTCCCACATGGTTTCACCCGTATCACGGTAATAGAGCTGCTTTATTGTGCCTTCTCCCTTGAAGCGGGCCGCTTTTATGCCAACCGCATCGTTAAAGATTCTCTTGGTGCGGCTTAGCTTCAGGTTTTTGTTCATGTTGTCAGTTTCAGGCTTTGAATACTTCGAGTTATGGGTGGGAACATACCCGTTTCGGTCAACCAGTACGGCGTATTCAACGTCGGGATCCTCAAGAAATTCATCCTGAATGGTTTGAATGCTTTTATCAAAAACCCTGTCATAGGCGGTGTGAAATTTTTGTGGATTTGTGCCGGGTATGGCAATATAGTTGGTGTCAAATACCTGGGTTTGTGTAAGCTGTCCGTGGCGGATCAGCATGTCGATGGTATCGCTCATAACCCTGGCACCTACCAGTGCCTCGATGCGGCATTTTTCAAATAACTGCTTCTCGAAATTATCAAATGTTCTGACGATAATAAAGAATGTTCCGAGGCAAAGAAGCAGGCAGAGACTTAAAATGATGAGAATCTTGTTTTTAAGATTCATAAAAATGCCAACCTATTGGGTATTTTGATTTGGATAATCGTGCAAGGATAGTAATTGGGAAAGTTTTGATTGTCAATTATTTTATTGGTTCACCGCAGAGACGCGAAGGGCGCGAAGTTAGCGAAGGGTTTTGTTTTTTTGGGTATGATGTATTGATTTCGCGGCAGGGTGGTTTATATCGTTTTTTTGTCTTTGTGATTGATTATAAAGCCGTTATTATTGATATGGTGGGTAATTTGAAATTGACATTGAATGCTGTAAAGCAGAAAATATCGGTATAAAATTGATGAGAGTTCTGGTGATGATGAATAAAGTATATAGAATAGCGATTGCCGTGCTGGCGCTTGTAGTGGTAATTTGTGGTAATGATGTGTATGCCAGGACAACTATTGATGTTACGGGTTCAGGCGGAACAACAATTCCCCCCGGATCAGAGGAGGAATATGAAAATCAGGTACAGGACCTCTCGGATCTGAATGGTCCAATAGTAGCAAATGCCTTTGCCCTTGCTAATACTATGGGGTACCCAATTGGAAAGTCATCAATTGGCGGATTTCCACATTTCGAAGCTGGCCTTGCGGTTGGTGCCGGTTTTACCAATACCGTGTATTACAGTGACGATGAAGATGCACCGGATGGCTCATTTCCCGGGATCATGGCAAACCCTGTTATCCATGCCGGCGTCGGTCTTCCCGGAGGGTTTGATGTTATTGGGAAACTTTTTTACTTCAGGTTGAACATGTACGACCCTGGGCTTGAGTCCTCAACCGCATCACTGGAAGAAATAAACATGGTTTCAATCGGCGGAAAAGTACGGTATAATTATATTGAGGACAAAACAGTTATTCCATTCCTGCTATCATTTGGCGGACTTACCTTCAGTCTTGGTCTTGATGTAATGATGGGTAATATGGGTGTGACAGGGAACTATGAAACAGAATTCGAAGATATTACAATAGAAGATAGTTTTGGTACACTACACACTGTAACAACAGCCTTCGACGGTGATTACGACGCCACTATCAGTTGGACTATTGTGTCGCTGACAACACAGGCAGTGGCATATATTGATATTATGTACCTGTTTAGCTTTTATACTGGTCTTGGGTTGACAGGTAACCTGGGATTTTTCAGTACAGACTTTAATGGTGATGGGGATTTAACTACGGATGATCCAGCATATTTTGCTGCAACAGGTACGGACGTTGTTGGAACACTGAACTTCCAATCCACTAACAGCTACACTCCTGACTACTTCATCCCCACATGGATATTCGGCCTCGAGCTGAACCTTACCGTGCTGAAGATCACTGGTGAGACCATGGTGAACCTTCGTAACGGTGAGGACGTGACCCTTCAGGCAGGTGTTCGTATACAGATTTAACGAATTAATTGTTGCGCCTACGGCTATCCCGATGATAGTGTCATTCATATTTATAAATGGAGGCTGCGATGAAAGGTTTTGCCGCATGTACGATTACAGTCCTGTTCATGATGATGCAACTGATGGCTCTTCCGGGTGCGATGGCCGACGACAATGCAAAGGTCACGTTATATTTTTTCTACGGAAAGGATTGTCCCTCGTGTAAGGCTGTTGAACCGCGCATTGATGCCCTGGCAGACGAGTATCCCGGGCTTGTTGTTGAGAAATACGAGGTATGGCATGACAAGGAAAACCGGGATAAGCTCATAGAGATGGCGCGAAAGAGAAAGGCAACCGCGAAGGGGGTGCCCACCATTATCATCGGGGATGACGTATACCTTGGGAGCAACATCACCTATATCCAAAGACTGGTGCAGAAAAACACAAAATAATTATATGCAAATTTACTGTATAAAATATGGATATCTGTTGACCGGCTGGTATACTGTAATAAATTAGAAGTGATATGTCCTGAATAATAAAAATGAATTTTTTTTGACAGTGAGAAGGGGGAATTATGATTCTGCTTAATCCAAAGAAATATGATCGCGAGCACGCCGACGAAAAGACAAAGCAGCTGATGCTCAAGACCATCGAGTTCTTTGAAAACAAGGGCCTGGCGAAGATCAAGGAAGATGACCAGGAAAGGGTATGGTATGATGACTTTCTTGAGTTCATAAAGAAGGAAGAGGCCTTTGCCACGCTGCTGACACCATCGGGATACGGCGATCCTGACTCCAGGTGGGACATGTGGCGCATCGAGGAGTTTAACGAAATACTTGGATTTTACGGGCTGTGCTACTGGTACACCTGGCAGGTTACCATCCTGGGTCTTGGCCCCATCTGGATGGGTGAAAACGAGGAAGTGAAACACAAAACAGCACAGATGCTGAAGGACGGGGGAATTTTCGCCTTCGGCCTTTCAGAAAAGGAGCATGGGGCCGACATATACGGCACCGACCTGATGCTGTATCCGCAGGAAGACGGCACCTACAAGGCAAACGGTGATAAGTACTATATCGGAAACGGGAACGAGGCAGCCCTCGTGTCAGTATTCGGTAAAGTGGCCGACACCGGTGAATACGTGTTCTTCGTTGTTGATACGCAGCATCCCAATTACGAGTGCGTGAAAAAAATTGATACATCAGGGGTTCGCCAGGCATACGTGGCCGAATTCGCATTGCATGATTATCCCATTACCGACGCTGACATCCTGTCAAAAGGGCCCCATGCCTGGGATTCGGCCCTTAACACGGTCAACGTGGGAAAATACGAACTTGGGTGGGCATCCATCGGTATATGCGAACATTCCTTCTACGAGGCAATGGATCACGCCGCTAACAGAAGTCTCTACAAGATGTACGTGACAGACTTTCCCCACGTAAAAAAACTTTTTACCGAGGCATATGCCCGGCTTTTGGCCATGAAGCTTTTCGCCCTCAGGGCATGTGACTATTTCAGGTCGGCAGGTCCCGATGACCGGCGATATCTTCTGTATAATCCAATCCAGAAGATGAAGGTTACCATGGAGGGCGAGGTGGTAATTGGACTTCTACACGAGATAACCGCCGCCAAGGGATTTGAGCAGGACACGTATTTCGAGATGGCCATCCGTGATATCGGCATGCTGCCCAAGCTTGAAGGAACCACCCATGTGAACATGGCACTGGTTGTAAAATTTCTGCAGAATTTCATGTTCAATCATAAGGATTACCCGGAAGTGCCCAGGCGTAACGATCCGGCTAATGACGAATTTCTTTTCAACCAGGGGCCCACAAAGGGGCTTTCGAAGATACAGTTTGAGGATTACAACAAGGCTTTTGACGGGCTTGATATTGAGAATCTCAAGATATTCAGGGAGCAGATCAAGGCGTTTACAGAATTCCTCACGAAGGCCACCCCGGATGAAACCCAGCAGGGTAATATCGATTACATGCTGAAGGTGGGTGAACTTTTTACGTTGATACCATATTCACAGCTTATCTGTGAGAACAAGAAGATCTACGGTATTGAAGATGAGATAATGGAAGAGATCTTCAAGTTCATCGTCAGTGATTTCTCGGCCTATGCCACGCGGCTGTATACAGGTCAGAAAAATACTGAGAAACAGCAGGATCTGATCCTGAAGATGATAAAGAAACCCGTTCATGATGATGATACATTCATGAAGGTGTGGGAAAATCACGTGTATGCCCTTAAGGGGCAGTACAAGATGAACGAATAATTCGCTCAATTCGCGGTGACTGCTTTTTTGAATGGTCACCGCGAATACATGTTACAGCTTGACGTCCCCCTCCTTTTTTATTTTGTCGTTGACATATAATCCTTCCAGACGGTACAAATGGCAGAAAAACAAATGGGAGTAAGCCAGATGAAAAAGAATATTATTATAGTTGTTGTTGTCGTAATAGCCATAATAGTGGGTTTTGCCGTGTCCGGCATTTTTGACCGGGTGGATGACTCCGAGAAGATTAACTTAACCTACAGTATCTTTTTTCCCGCGACTCACGGCCAGGCACAGGCAGGTATGGCGTGGGCGAGGGAAGTAGAAGAGCGTACCAACGGACAAGTGAAGATAAACATTTTTCCTGGTGGCACCCTTACCAAGGCTGCTCAGTGTTATGACGGGGTTGTGAACGGTATATCAGATATCGGCATGTCATGTTTTGCCTACACCAGGGGAAGATTTCCCGTGATGGCGGCGGCAGATCTGCCCATGGGATATGAAAGCGGCGATATGGCAACGAAGGTTGCCAACACCTTCTACAAAAAGATGAAACCTGCCGAGCTTGAAGACGTGAAAGTACTGTACCTGCATGCCCATGGCCCGGGACTCTTGCACACGAAGAAAGCCGTTGGCAAGCTGGAAGACATAAGTGGGATGAAGATCCGATCAACGGGCCTCAGCGCCAAGGTGGTGGAATCACTTGGCGGTGCAGCGGTTGCCATGCCGCAGGGTGCCACCTATGAAGCTCTGCAGAAAGGTGTGGTCGCGGGAACCTTCGCTCCCATTGAAACGCTGAAAGGATGGCGGCAGGCAGAAGTTATCGATTATACCACCGATTGTAACGTGATCGGGTATACTACGGCCATGTTCGTGGTGATGAATAAAGATAAATGGAATGCCCTTCCTGATGATGTAAAATCAGTACTAACCGACATTAGTGAAGAATGGGTGGACGTTCATGCTGAGAAATGGGATCAGCTTGATAAAGAGGGGAAAAAATATACCCTCAGCCTGGATAACAGCATTATCGCCCTTGATAAGGCCGAAGAATCCAGGTGGAAAGCAAAGGTTCAGCCGGTCATAGATGACTATGAGAGATCCATGAAAGAAAAGGGCTTGCCCGGCGCAAAGGCCGTTTCTACGCTGCGCAGCCTGATAGAAAACTACTGATACAACGGGTTCCCTGTATATGTGGCGGGTTGAAAGAACAATACATTCCCTCTCCCGGTTGTTTAATGTTATCGCTGCCGGGGGAGTTGTCCTCATGATGGTGCTCATTACCGCGGACGTGGTGCTCAGGCTGTTCTGGAAACCCATTCCGGGAGTATATGATATCGTGGGCCTGCTGGGAGTTCTGGTAATATCTTTTGCCCTTGCGTATACTTCCATCGAGAAGGGACATATCGCCGTTGATTTTATTGTGCAGAAATTGTCCATGAAAGCACAGGTCGGTGTGGAAGCGGTAAACAGTTTTCTCGGGATGGTGCTTTTTGGACTGGTTGCGTGGCGAAGCCTGGTGTACGGCAGCAGTCTTGGTGTAAGCGGTGAAGTATCGCTAACCATCGGGCTGCCCATTCACTGGTTTGTATATGGTATGGGGCTGGGGTGTTTTTTGCTGTGTCTTGTGCTTCTGCTGCAATGCATTAATTCTTTACAAAGGCTGGTGAAAAATTGAGTCCAACGGTTGCGGGCATAGCTGGTATCATCGCGTTATTTGTGCTGGTATTCTCACGGATGCCGGTTGGTTTTCTAATGGCCATTATCGGCTTTCTCGGGTTTGGCCTGCTCACAACATTTGATGCCTCGTTTAACCTGCTGGCTAAAGACTTCTTTTCGGTGTTCGGGTCATACAACCTGACTGTGATTCCCCTGTTCGTATTAATGGGACAGATCGCTTTTCACGCGGGTATCAGCACCAGGCTGTTTGATGCCGCTTACCGGGTTATGGGACACCTCCCGGGAGGGCTGGGGATCGCCACAATCGGGGCGTGTGCCTTCTTCGCGGCTATATGCGGATCAACTAATGCCACTGCCGCAACCATGGCGGCTGTAACATTACCGGAAATGAAGCGTTATGATTACAAGGCAGGGTTTGCTACCGGTGTAGTTGCCGCCGGCGGAAGCCTGGGTATTCTTATCCCCCCCAGTGTTATTTTTATTGTCTATGGCATCATGACAGAACAATCCATTGGCAAGCTCTTTGTAGCCGGCATGATCCCGGGAATCATATTAAGCCTTCTTTTTGTATGTGCCATCATCATCTGGGCCACCCTGCAGCCGGAGGTGGCACCCCGGGCTCCTAAAAGCACATTCAGGGAAAAGGTACGTTCACTTTCGGGCATAATTGAAACATTGATCCTCTTCCTCATGGTAATGGGGGGGCTTTTCGCGGGGGTGTTTACACCAACCGAAGCAGGTGCGGTGGGTGCGTCGGGTACGCTGCTGCTGGCAGTATTACGGAAAAATATTACCCGAAAGGGATTTGTTACGGCATTGTATGAAACCACCAGGATATCATGCATGATACTGGTGATCGTGGCGGGGGCAACGGTATTTGGCCATTTCCTGGCAGTTTCACGAATACCCTTTGATATCGCCGCCTGGATATCAGGGCTTCAGCTTCCCGCGTTTATGATTATCGGTTTTATATTGATGGTTTATTTTATCGGCGGTTGCTTTATCGATTCACTGGCCCTTATTATGCTGACCGTGCCCATATTCTACCCGGTAGTGTTACAGCTTGGATATGACCCGTTGTGGTTCGGTGTGGTGATCGTTCTTATTACACAGATCGGGGTGATAACACCACCGGTGGGAGTGAACGTCTACGTGGTGAGCGGGGTTGCCCGGGATGTTCCGCTGCAGGTTATCTTTAAAGGAGTGGTTCCCCTTCTCATTGCCCTGGTCATAGGTACGTTGCTTTTGATTCCCTTTCCGCAGATGGCATTGTATCTGCCGAGTCTTATGAAATGATACTGCCGTGTTTCACCAGGTTGAAAAAAATCAATATTTCAGGTAATGAAAGGGCTCGATGGATGAAAGTGCTGCCGAGTCGATGGTTTGAAAGCCGTGTTTTTCTATCAGTTCCTGTGTCCTGGTGATATCCTTAACGTCAACCACGAAAACTGCTTTCTTGAAGCTTTCAAGTACAAATCCATACGCGTTTTCAACGTTAATGCCTTCTTCTTCCAGCATTTGCACCAGCCGGTCAAGCTCACCCGGTTTGTCGCCGATAAGCACCGCGAGAACGTCACGCAGCTGCGCGTTCAGACCGCTCTTCTGTAATGCTTTCAGCGCGTCCCCGGGGTGATCAACTATCAGGTTGATAAATCCATGATCGCCGAAGGTTGAAATGGTTGTGGCCCTGATGTTGATCTTCTCTTCATTAAGTATGCGGGTAACCCTGGCAAGACTGCCGGGCTGATTCTCAGCGGCTATGGTAACCTGGTGTGCGATCATATGTAATCCTCCAGAGATTAATGGATAAGATAATTAAACGGAAATATGCCGCGGGTGTCAAGTTTTTATCAAAGGACGGCAACCGCAGGGGGATTCGTTGAGTTGGTGGTGTGCCATAGATCGTTGGTGAAAGATGCAGGTTCAATTTAGTGCAGTAAAATCCCCATTATCCCCTTTGCGTTGATTCTTGTAAAACTGAAAGAAAATTACATAAACAACACATCGATAAATGTCCCCAGAAACAGCACCGGGGATATGAACATGTTCACCCTGAAAAACTCACGTACTGACGCGGACAGGTCGTCGTTACGCGCAAGGCGCTGCTGGTGAAAGAAAATGAGCATGACACATCCTGCCGCAACCCAGTAGGCGGTGCCCCTGGCGGTGAGTGCGCCGGCGGTAACCAGGGCTGCCGATGCCAGCACGTATGCGCCTGCCGAGAAAAGCAGGGCGCCGCTTTCACCAAACTTTACCGGTATGGAATAAAGTCCTGCTTCACTGTCGAAATCTTTGTCCTGCAGTGCGTAGACTATATCAAGGCCCCCTATCCATGTCATGATGGCAAAGCCAAGCACGAATGGTACGAAGTGGAACTCGCCTGTCACCGCAAGGTATCCGCCGATGGGGGCGGCGGCCTCAACGAAACCCAGGTAGAAATGGGAGCTTGCGCTGAAGCGCTTAAACCATGAATAGCTGAAAAGCAGGGCAATGGCCGCGAACGAAAGGTAGAAACAGAGCTCATTCAGCATGAAGGAGGAGAATACCAGGAGGGTGCATGACAGAATGGCAACCGCCCACACCTGTGCCCTGGTCACCTCACCCCGTGGAAGCAGCCGGTCGCTGGTGCGGGGATTGGCCGCGTCGATCTCGGCATCGATAAGACGGTTGAAGGACATCCCCGCTGTGCGTGCCCCGATCATGGCCAGGGTGACCCACACCCAGGTAAGCACCGTGCCCCCTCCGGCGAAAAGCACTCCCAGGTAGGCAAAGGGGAGGGCGAAAAAGGTCTGCTCGATAAGCACAAGTTTGGAGAATTTCTTAAAGTCCATATTCCTTCCACCGTTTGTTCACAAGTTGGATTATCTCATCTGACATGATGATCTCCTCCGGCCATTCACGTCCCATACCCTCTTCGCGGGTCTTTCGGGTGGCGTCTATCCCCATCTTTCCCCCGAAGTTCTGGAAGGGGGCGGAATGGTCAAGGGCGTCAAGTGGCCCCTCTGAGAGCAGCAGGTCACGGCGTGGGTCGACGTTGTTTAAGAGTTTCCACACCACCGTGCTGTTGTCAGAGAGGTCTATGTCTGCGTCAAAGACGATTATGTACTTGGTTGAGGACATCTGTCCCAGGCCCCACAGGGCGTTCATCACCTTCTTGGCCTGCCCCGGGTGTTCCTTGCTGATAGAGACCAGGGCGCAGTTGTGAAAGACCCCCTCCATGGGAAGGTTCATGTCTTCGATCTCGGGTACCACCATTTTCAGCAGTGGCAGAAAAAGGCGCTCGGTGGCCTTTGCCATGTAGCAGTCCTCCATGGGAGGCTTGCCCACGATGGTGGTGGGGTACACCGGGCTGTTGCGGGTGGTGACGCAGGTGACGTGAAAGACGGGATAGGTGTCGGCCGCGGAGTAAAAGCCGGTATGGTCGCCGAAGGGCCCCTCTATGGTCTCGTCACCGGGATCAACGTACCCCTCGATGATGTATTCCGCCTCGGCGGGCACCATGAGGTCACAGGTTTTTGCCTTTACCATGGGTATTGACCGTGACTCCAGGAAGCCGGCAAAGAGCATCTCGTCGATGTCAGGGGGCAGGGGGGCGGTTGAGGCGTAGGTGACCGCCGGCGGTCCGCCAAGTGCTACTGCCACCGGCATGCGGGTGCCCTGTTCCCTGTGTTTGCGGTAATGACGTGCCCCGTCCTTGTTGTACTGCCAGTGCATGCCCGTGGAGGTGTTGTCAAATTTCTGCATGCGGTACATTCCGCAGTTCTGTATGCCGGTGTGGGGATCTTTGGTGAATACCAGGGGCAGTGTAATGTAGGGGCCACCGTCATCGGGCCAGCAGGTGATGATGGGCAGCCTGTCAAGCATGGGACCATCGGTATAGACTTTCTCCTGGCAGGGGGCGCTTTTCACCGTTTTTGGCATGTAGTCACCCACCTCTTTCAGGGTGAGCAGCATCTTCACCTTTTCGCCCAGGGTTTTTGGGGGCTGCGTTTTTAAGAGCTTCTCGATGCGGGCGGCGATGTCATCCAGTGAATCGCAGTGCAGAGCCATCTGCATGCGCTCAAATGTACCGTAGGCATTTATAAGCAGGGGGTGCTCTGACCCCTTTACATTCTCAAAGAGGAGTGCAGCACCGTACTCTTTGCTCACAAGGTCTGTGATCTGTGTGATCTCAAGATACGGGTCTACCTCCGCCGTGATGCGTTTCAGTTCTCCCGCCTTCTCAAGGGCGGTTATGAATTGCTGCAGGCTTGTATATGGCATTATAGGGTTGTTTTCTCCATGTAATTTAGCAGTTTCTACAATGGTAGCGTGAGGGGGTTATTTTTCAAGAATAATAATTTTCTCACGCGGAGGCGCGGAGAACGCGGAGAGTTGATTTCTTTATAACGGTATCAGCAGGAAATTTAAAGAGTCAATCCAGCAAGGTTTTGCAGTAATGAGGTGTATATGGCTTTTTGATTGGATGTAATTATTTCTTAGCCTGTAGATACATACCCTCAACCAAACTTAACAATAATTGATAACTATTATTTAAAAACGAAACCAGCCTGTATTGAACAACTCTCCGCGTTCTCCGCGCCTCCGCGTGAGCCCCCATTTAGCTCAAAACAAAATAAAATATATGAACAGCAATTTGTGCATAATATCCTTTGACTTATGCGTGATATTCACGTATCATATTGAACAAGACGTTCAATCTTATAAAGGAGGTTGCTGATGGATCAGAAAGATCTGAAGAAACTTCTGGCTGGTATCAGCATTGCCTCTCTTCTTGCGGGGGGAGTTACGATGACATCCTGCAAGGCCGGGGATTCCGGTTGAGGCAGTAACCAGGACAGTACCGTGAGTACTGATGAAAAAGCACCTGAGGGCACCAACCAGAAAGCCGATGAGAAAAAAGGAAAGAGCGGATGAGGCAGCAATTAGGTTTGATGCCGTGTGCATCACGTAATTGACTTTCTCATGTCATTGTTTTAGTATTCTATTCCGGCCGGTGCTCACAAGCCGGCCGGGATTTCCTAAAGGAACTCTGTATGTCTGAGATTGAAAGAGTACAATCCATTTTCCCCGTAACACTGTCGCTTTTGGGCAACCGGCATGAAGAAATGCTTACCGGACTTGCCGGTGAACTGGATGAACATTCTCCATTGGAAACATTTATACATTTACTGCAGCGTATTGACGCACCAGGTTATCTTAATGATCTTGCCCGGCTGGAACTGGTATATAATGAAGTAAGGAAAATACAACTCCACAAAGACACTGTCATTGAGAATTTCACCATCAATCCATCATTGAAAGTGATTGAGTTACAATATACTAACCTGCATAGCCTGTTGCTGAAAGCTGGTAGCAGTGATGCTGACGCCCCGGCCGCGGGAAGAGTCATCTACCTTGTGCTGGTGCATCCTGAAAATAATGCTGTGCGTGTGTTTACGGCAGAGAATACAGATCTCCTGGCAATGAAAATACTGGAGGAGGGGCTTGACCCCGACCGGACAGCCCGGCAGTTTGGCATCGCCACGGGAGAGATGGACAGGGTTTTCTGGACAGCCGCTGACAGGGGGGTGTTAATTGAACCCTCATCTGAAATCAGGCGTTCTTTCAAAGCGCGTGACGAAAACAACAAACCGGTTGAGAACGTGTCGGATTTCTTTACCATCCAGTGGCACATAACGCAGGTATGCGATATGCACTGCAGGCACTGTTACGACCGCTCTGACCGTTCACCACTTACCCTTGAGCGGGGTATTGAGATACTTGATGAGCTTCGCTTATTTTGTAAAGAGAAGAAGGTGCGGGGGCAGATCACCTTCACCGGCGGTAATCCCCTGATGCACCCCGACTTTTTCAGTTTCTACCGTGAAGCAGCCCACAGAGGTTTTACCCTTGCCATACTGGGCAATCCCGCCAGCCGTGAAACTATTCAGAAGATCATGGAAATACAGAAGCCGGTGCTTTACCAGGTAAGCCTTGAAGGCCAGCGTGAGCACAACGACTATATCAGGGGGACGGGGTCGTACCAGAGAGCAATTGATTTTCTGCAGGTGCTGAGTGAATTCGCTATCCAAAGCAGCGTGATGCTCACACTTACCGCCCACAATGTTGACCAGGTGATACCCCTGGCCCGTGAGCTTCAGGGGAAGGCAGACGCGTTCACCTACAACAGGCTTGCCCCCTTCGGCGAGGGTTCCAGGCTTCTTTCGGTTGCCCCTGAACGGTACCACTCATTTTTACACGAATACCTGGAGGAGGCCCGCTCCACCCCGGTTATGGGACTGAAGGACAACCTTCTCAACATTGAGCTTTCTCGTAACGGGATGGACACCTTTGGGGGCTGCGCCGGCTACGGTTGCGGCGCCGCATTTAATTTCGTGGCATTGCTGCCTGACGGGGAAGTGCATGCCTGCAGAAAGTTCCCCTCCATGTTAGGCAATATTAATGAAACCGCATTTAGTGATATCTACGATTCAACACTGGCAGAGCAGTACCGGCGGGGACCTGAAGAGTGCGCCGACTGTTCACTGGCACCTGTTTGCCGGGGATGCCCCGCAGTAGCCAGCGGCATGGGGAAGGACATCTTCAGGGAGAAGGACCCGTATTGTTTCATGTCCCATCTCAAATGATTCCACCTGTTTCCCGGGCGATTACCATGCGCTGCACCTCTGAGGTGCCCTCGTAGATTGTGGTGACACGGGCATCCCGATAGAGGCGCTCTACCTTGTATTCCCTGATATAACCATAACCGCCGAAGACCTGCAACGCACGGTATGCCGACCTGTTTAACGCCTCGGTTGCATAGAGCTTGGCGATGGAGGCCTCCCTGGTGAAAGGGGTCTTCAGGTCTTTGAGTGAGGCCGCTTCCCATACCAGCAGTGAGGAGGCTTCCAATTCTACGGCCATGTCGGCGATCATGTTCTGAATGGACTGGTGTTTGGCTATGGGCTTGCCGAACTGTTTGCGCTCCGTGGCGTATGCCACGGCCTCGTGCAGGCAGGCCCTGGTCATGCCGGTGGCCTGTGAGGCGATGCCGATGCGTCCGCTGTCAAGGGCGTTGAGGGCGATCTTAAGTCCCATGCCGGGTTTTCCCAGCATGCGGTCTTCGGGCACGGCACAGTCCTCGAAAAAGACTTCAACGGTGTCTGAGGCCCTTAGTCCCATTTTATCTTCTTTCTTTCCAATCACAAGACCGGGAGTGCCGGCACTAACCAGGAACGCGGAGAGACCGTTTTTCCCCGGTGCCGTTCTGGCCATGACAATGAACAAACCGGCGTATGTGCCGTTGGTGATAAACTGTTTGGAACCGTTCAGCACGTAAGTGTTTCCCTTCTTCGTGGCCGAGGTGGTCATTTCGCCGGGGTCAGAGCCCGCTCCCGGTTCGGTGAGGGCAAATGCCCCCACGTGTTCGCCTGATGCCAGGGGGAAGAGCAGTTCGCGTTTCTGCTCTTCGGTGCCGAAGTTAAGAATGGGTTCGGTTACCAGGTTGGTCACGCTCAGGGTAACGGCTACCGAGGCGCAGGCATAGGCCAGTTCCTGCAGGGCAAGCGAATAGCTTACCGCTCCTGCTTCAGATCCCCCGTACTGGGCGGGAACCATCATGCCGAAAAGGCCGAGGCTGCCCAGTCTCTGTAGTATCTCTGCGGGGTATTCACCCTTCATGTTGTATTCCTGCGCGTATGGCTCAATCTCGCTTTTAGCGAACTCGTGGGCCATGTCACGTATCATCAGTTGTTCATCGGTGAGTGTGTGTTTCATTGTGTATATCCTATGGGGTATATATGACGTCAATAAATACGGCCTTTTTCGTTCCCGGGTTTTTCAGGGAGTGCCGTTTGGAAGAGTCAAAGTGCAGGGTCTCTCCTTTCTTGAGCATATGGGTTTTACTGCCTACCCTTATCTCCATCTCACCCTGCAGCATGTAGATGACCTCTTCACCTTCGTGCTGGTATTTGACTTTCGGATGCTCTGAATTTGGGGGAATGGTTACCCTGAAGGTTCTCAGGTGACTTTCTTTTGGCCCGGGTGCCAGTACTTCGTACTGGTAGGATTCTTCGCGAAGTGAGAAATCTTTTTTTCTCTGTTCTTTGCGTTTCTTCTCTTTCTCTGACTGAAACAGCAGATCGGGATCAATGGTAAGCACCCTGGATATTTTCAGGATATCTGCCACGGGAAGAAAGTCTTTTCCTTCTTCAATGGCTTTAAGATGGGCTGCCTTCAGGCCTGTTTTCTCGGCAAGCTCGTCAATGGTCATGTTATGCCGCGCGCGTAGTTCTGCCAGTTTTTTGCCAAGTGGTTGTTGTGAATTATCTTTTGTTTTCATATCACATCCATGCCGGGTGGTTTTGTTTCTCTTGGATGTTATTACAACATGTGGTGATTTGTGGCAAGTTAAATTTGATTGATGTGCAGTATACGAGGTAGAGGATCTACCGTATGATCTCCCGCTGGCGGACTTTGTTCTGTGGTATCTTCACTATGCCGTCAACTGTTATCATGGTGAAGTTTTCATTGATTGAGACGATAGCCCCTGAGTAGGTTCTGCCGTTGTAAAGCTGTATCACCTCGAGCCTGGGGTAGTCTTTTCTCATCTGGTCAAGGGTGTCATACTTTGTATCAGTTGATACGGCCGCGGGCTCTTTATCTGCCGTTGGTTCTTTTTGTGCAGGGTTAGCAGGCTTTTCAGCCGGGGCGGTGAGAGTTTTTACCGGTTCGGTTTTCTGTTTTGGCGCAGGTGTCAGTGATGCGTTGTAGGCGTAGTAGCCGATAGCGGTCAGTATAAGTATGATGGCGATGAGTACAGGCCGCATGTTTTCAGCTTTTGGTGAGATCATTTTCTCTTCCTTTTGTTGTTTTATTCCGCTTTTTGTGGTGATTGGTTTCTATGTGTAAGTGAGATGTATTGTAAAAGCAAAGTGAATGTTGTCAATTATATAAAAGTTTTTCACGGGTATATGCCTGTTAATTATGTACCCTCATATATTTCAATACTTCGTTTCACTGCTTCTGCGGGAAGGTATGTTATGCCTGATATCTCGTCTATTGAAAGGTTTTCCTTTGACAGCCTGTATGCAACGTGTTCCATGCTTTCTCCCACCTCGATCATGTTTTTGTCATAATCGTAAAAGCGCATCATCTTCTGCCTCCAGGGCTGTTCGGTAATGCCATGCACGAATTCAAGACCTTCTTCTTGTATCATTTTTTCTACCGGTTCAAGGTCATCTTCCTCGAAGTAAAGCTCAACATTGTTCCCACCGGTGGTTACGGGTGCATTGTTTAGAAGCATCTTGAAGTGGTCTTTCTTATGGATGGCGAATCCTCCTTTGAAGGCCACGTTCTCCCCGTAGTCGGCCTGCATCTCCTGGCCCAGGATGGTTTGGTACAGGCGGCGCGATCTTAGCACGTCTTCAACCACGATGAGGGCGCATATGTATTTCATTTTTGTTCTCCTTATTGGCTTCTTATCATAATAATCTTTTAAGTCTCTCTATCATTAGATCAATATTCTGACCTGACATTGAAAATATTTCTTTCTCTACCATGGCATCAACCTGTTAACCTGGTTGCGGTTCCTGGTATTCAGGTGGATGATATCCCAGTAAATAGGTGATGTTTGAATATACGCTTTTTTGCTATATTCATGTGTTAACAGTATCTTTTAAAGCGCGGGTGAATGACCGCACTTTGGTATTGTTTTGGTTTAACTTATGTATTCTGAGGGTTTGTCGTATGCCATCGGTTTTGTATTTCCCTGTTAAAGGACAAACAATGTTTGTAATACTTTTGTTTAATTCGTTTTTCGTGTTTGATTTTGATTAATTATACAACGTGATATTTGACTGTGAATGATTGGGATAGGTGTTCCAGTCAGGGATATATTCTTCACTCTGGTTGCCCCAGACATCCCAACCTTTCCGGGGGCCCCTGGCAAATAATTCAAGGTAAGGACCGGGACTGCAGGCTTCAATTAAATTATATTGTTCATCGGGTTTGCGGCTGTGTTCTCTTTTTCGAGATATTATCATGTTTTCCTGGCTGCGACCAGGTTGCAATGTTCTGGCATTTTTACCACGCACACCAAATAAAATCATTTCTGTAACGTTTCTAAAATAAAAACCAACACCTCTTCGGTCGGGGCCGCCATCTTTCCTTATCTTGTACCAGATGAGATTTGTTTTGTATGTAAATCCCCAGTGGCTCATTACATCTAAGCCATCAGCAAGTAACGCGTTTGGTACCCAGAGATATAGATGTGCGGTATCATTAACTATTGCTTCTACGGGAAGATCTTTGATTTCCTGCAAAGACATAGTGGGGTATCTTGCTAAACGTTTATGCTCAGGGGCCATTTTCCCGGTTCTGTTTTGAAATTGCCAGGGGGGATCGGCCAGAATAGTTGAATATTTTCTATTGCCGGTAAATTCGAGTAAATCATCACATGATTTTTTTGACATGATAGAATACCTATTTTAACTGAATAATGAAATAATGTTGTAAATCACAATACTATACGCATGTATACTTGTCAATTAAATAATGAGCATAAGCAATAATTATATTCCAGGTGTCATTATGGATTGTTCAGGTAATCACAATATCCTTTGGGATACCAATTAGAATAAGGGGGCATGGGTTACCAACACCCCTGCGCACCCTGTCTTCAAGTTTTCGCCAGTGGGTAGTAGCTTCACCAAATTTATCTGATACAAATGCATGCGACCAGCCTTTAGCAAATGAACCTTTTGACTCTGCTGATTTGAGAATTTTATTTCTTTGACGATCGGTTGGATTGTAATATTTTACAAGTGAGTCGATATCATGTATATTGTTTTTCAAAGCATATTGTTCTATCAATTCTTTCATGTTTTCATGCAAAGAAGAACCCCTGGTGATTATCCCGCCAACTGAAATTACCCCGTCCGCATGCAGACGTTTAAAATTTTCCAGGTCCCTGTCATAGAATGGATCTTTATTATTCCATTCTATTTCGAGGGCAAAAGTTCCCGATTCGAATTGTTTTACATGATCAATTTCATGTGAAATAGATTCTTTTTCGATACCATCAACAATCTTTTTAATCTCAAAATTGTGTTTTTTCCAGTTGTATTCATCAGAAAGCTTTCGGCGAAGTCTCTGGGTGAATTCGGCCTCTCCGCCGCCGCCATGAATCAATTCTTCAATTGGTATAGCAGCTTCAGATAATACGGATTCAATTTCTTCAATTGCTTCCGGCATGTCATGTAATAGAATTGCTTCTGCGTGATGCAGGGCAAGGATTTCAAAGCCTTTTTGTTTAAGCTTTTCAAACATTGTGGTTTTCTCTTTATCAGGTACGTTACTATATTTTTTTATTCGTGTTTATATTTGTAAAGTATAAAAAATGTGTAATTGGAGGAATTCTTGACATTACCTCATGTTCTTCGACCTGAGTAGAGTATGAGCGAGAATGTAACGTGGGTTAACCCGCAATTTGTGACTTTGTTTATCTTTAATGAGGTAGTAGAGGTAGTCTTTGATCATT
>CAZAOK010000053.1:0-25943 GCA_964486725.1 uncultured Leptospiraceae bacterium | reverse complement strand
CAACATCTGTTTGATTTCTGCGAAGTTGTCTTGAAAAATTTACAATATCTTTTTTTTATATACGCAACTCACCCCCACCCCGGCCCTCCCCCATCAAGGGGGAGGGAGTAGCCAAATCAGATAATTTATTTAATACTTATATCACTGGTCACATGTATGTAACCCGGAATTTAAATCACTCCCAATCGAAGGGTCAGCATAATGACAAAAAAAACTTGACTTTTCAGCTTATGAATATCAATGTTTCTATATGGAGAAACATTGATATGAAAACCCTCAAAGAACATGTAACAGCACAGATCTGGTGGCGGCCCGGCATACAATATCCGGGCGCTTGAGGTAGTGATAATGCAAAATTATAAGGGGCCGCGGATAGAATAAACCGTGGCCTTTTTATTTGATAAACAGACACAGTAAAAAGGAGGACGTGATGCCGAAAGATTCAACGAAAATTCTGTTACCTGAAACCGCAATGCCCAGGAAGTGGTATAACATTCTGCCCGATCTGCCAAGACCGCTTAACCCTCCCGCTAACCCACAGACGGGTGAGCCAATGAAACCGGAAGAACTGGGGGCCATCTTTCCCATGAGCCTTATAGAGCAGGAGGTGAGCAGCCAGAATGAAGTGGACATACCTGAAGAAATACTTAATATCTACAGGCTGTGGCGTCCATCTCCCCTGTTCAGGGCCCGCAGGCTGGAAGAAGCCCTTGGTACCCCCGCAAAGATATATTACAAGTACGAGGGTGTTTCACCCGCGGGCAGTCATAAGCTGAACACCGCTGTGGCACAGGCCTATTATAACAAGAAAGAGGGAATCAACAAGCTGTCAACTGAGACCGGTGCAGGCCAGTGGGGAAGCGCCCTTTCCCTCGCGTGTAATTTCTTTAACATGAAAGTACATGTGTACATGGTGCGGGTCAGCTATGACCAGAAACCATACAGGAAATTCATGATGGAAACATGGGGTGGAACTGTTACGCCCAGTCCAAGTGAGCTTACAAACTCGGGCCGAGAGATTTTGAAAATTACACCTGATAACCCCGGAAGCCTGGGCATCGCCATAAGCGAGGCTGTTGAAGAGGCTGCCACCAGTGATGATACAAACTATTCGCTTGGAAGTGTGCTGAACCATGTATGCCTGCACCAGACAATAATCGGGGAAGAGACTAAAAAGCAGCTTGCCCTTGTAGATGATTATCCCGACGTGATAATCGGGTGTGCCGGCGGTGGGTCAAACTTCGCCGGAATATCATTTCCCTTCGTTCGGGACAAGATAAATGGTAAAGATGTCAAGATAATCGCAGTAGAGCCACTTGCGTGCCCAACTCTTACAAAAGGCAAGTATGCCTATGATTACGGTGACGTGGCGAAGATGGCTCCCATTGTAGAGATGTTCACACTGGGACATACCTTTATTCCTCCGAAAATACATTCGGGCGGGTTGCGTTATCACGGTATGTCACCCATTGTAAGTTTGCTGCACAAGGAAGGTATTATTGATGCCGAAGCATTGCATCAGAATGAATGCTTCGAGGCTGCCATACTTTTCTCCAGGACAGAGGGTATCATACCCGCACCGGAGGCGTCACACGCCATCAAGGCGGCAATTAACGAGGCCATTGCTGCCAGGGAAGAAGGAAAGGAGAAGACCATCGTGTTTAATCTCAGCGGCCATGGTCATTTTGACCTTTCGTCGTATGACCTGTACCTTGCGCAGAATCTCGAAGATTTCGAGTACCCGCAGGAACTAATAGAAAAAGCCCTGCAGGATTTGCCCGAGGTGAAGATGTAACAGGATTCCATTCATCAATACCAAATTGGTATCACGCAAAGGCGCGTAGATGTGGAGAAAGTGCACCAACTCTCCGCGTTTTCAACGTCTCTGCGTGATACTATTATGTATATGTACTGTCTTTGCGCTTCCGTGTGCTGCCTGCCTCCTGGTTAGTGAAAAAATTCATCTGGACATGGTTTACTACGATGATATACTGCTCTCACCATAAATGAATTTCCGGAGGATCGTAGTGAATCGCGTTATTCTTGCAGCCATGCTTCTCACAGCTATCCTTCTGCTGTTGCTCTGGTTCATTTTAAAGCCTGGAAGCAGGTTGGATTTCCCACCTTATATACCGGGGTCTGCACATGTGCTGTATGACGAATCCCATGAGAATGTATGGGGTATATGGGACACCGGGTATTTCGGCTACTCCACGTTTGCCGGTGCACTTGTTGGCCGGGGTGTTCCCGTTTCGTGCCTTTCACGTCCTCTCCATGAAGTGCTGGCCCATGAAAAGACCTGGCATTTTGAGAGAACAATACTTGTGCTGAGCGTGGCACGTTTTCAGCGTTACATGCCGGATGAAATAACTGCCGTGGTAAATTTTGTGGAGAACGGCGGGCTGCTTATGGTAATCGGTGAACATGAAAATATGTTTGAATCTTCAGATTTTCATAATCCACTGTTGCAGAAGTTCGGATTGAAGATAAACGATGATTTCGTGGGGAACACTATCGATCCAGACAGCATTCACAGAAAACAGGTTTCTGTTTTTAACCAGAAGTCATTCTCGTCATTGTTTGGCCTGGGGAATGTCATGCATATGCTTGCTGCCTCAATCGATTATACCGGAAAAGGTGAACCGGTTGTGTTTTTGGAGGGGCAAAGAGAGGCTGATACAGTGCCCATAGCGATGGGGGTTCGCCACGGAAGAGGTGCGGTGCTGGTGCTGGGCGACAGCGAGATGCTGTGGAACGCTGATGGCATAATTGGCATTGGTGCCGGTGATAATATGGAATTTATACTTTCATGCGTGGAGTGGCTGCTTGAATCAACGATGGAGAGGGTGGAGCCCTCCGTGTCTACCCGCATATTAAAAAACAACGATACTGTTATTCGTTTTGCCGGGGAAATGTCGGGCACAGGCATTGATTCCTCACCTTCGGGTCTTCATAAATTTTTCGCCAGCCTTAGCGGTTACCAGGAGATAAAAGGAGACACTGATGAAGGGGGACAGACGGATGTACTTATTGTAGCAACACCGTTAAGGCCACTGAAGAAAGAAGATATTATCGGGAAGCGGCTTGTTCTTTTTGCCGAATCATACATGGTTCCACAGAAGTTTACCGTGTGGGGGCGAAGACTTATTTCCATGGGGGCAGACGGGGTGCATGATGTGTACTGGTCACTGGAAGAAGAACACGGGGTTCGTATTGAGCCATGTTTTTTGACAGATGGAGGTCTTAATGGTTCATACCTTGATTGCGAAGTTCCTTTTTTCAGTAAACGTCTTTTCCTGCACAGGGCAGGGTCACTTCAGGTTGAAGCCGGCAGGGCGTCACAAAATACCTTCGTATACGGGACAATGCTTCCCGATGCCATATGGGGTGAAACCTCCCATCCCGGTATTGTGGTAAAGAATGAGGGGAAACCCCTGTACCAGTCGTCAGATATTTCCGCACCCATCCTGGTATATGCCGATGAAAACCTGCTGGTGATTGCCGACAGTGATATTATTGGCAATCAGAATGCAGGCACTGAAGGGTTCAATGCTGTTGTGAAACTGGTTTCTGACTGGATCAAGAATGGTGTTCAGGGCATGCAAAAGCCCTGACATCATCAGGGCTTTTATGAGCGGGTGATGGGAATCGAACCCACGTAGTCAGCTTGGAAGGCTGAAGTTCTGCCACTGAACTACACCCGCTTACTTGTTAAGCATTCTTTTCCATGCTGAATTTTTGTCAAGGATAAATTTCCACTTTCAGTTAACTATAATTTTACATACTTTTTTTTGCATGAATGTTTTAAATGTCATTTTTTTATTGAAATTTCCTTTAACTTTTAACAGTATACCATTTATATGGATTTTGGTAACTAATCAGCTATGACTAAAATATTGATCATTTGCTTCATAATGGAAAGGAATTGTATCATCTCTCCCCGCCGAAGGCGGGTGGAGATGCTGGATTATTATTCTTTTTATAATAATTTTGATTATTCAATATGACAGCTGAGTAATTACGATTTTTGTATAATAATCACGAATATGATATTTATTAAAGATTATGAATAAAGTATACTTGGTGCTGATATGCAAGAATTTATCTTAAACCTGGGTAAAAAGATACAGTATTATCGGAAGCGACATGGAATTACGCTGAAGCAGCTGGCAGAATCCATTGGCACCACCCCCAGCCTTATTAGCCAGATCGAAAGGGGGAAGGCCAACCCGTCACTCAGTACCCTCAAGTCCATCGCCGACGTGTTTGATGTGCCGGTGGGGGTTATGTTCGAAAACAATGTACAAAAGCTTACCCAGTCACCTATTATAAGGAAGAATACCCATAGAAAGGTGGTAACCCAGGGGAATGTTCATTACAGCCTGCTCAATCCGGGCTCAAAAGATATGGAAGTTATACTGATCGAGTTTCCCCCCGGGGCTTCAACAGGTGACATGATGTACCGGCATGAAGGATATGAATGCGGCTACCTGCTGAAAGGTGAACTGGTGGTTGAAATAGAAGACCAGCGTTACATAATGGAGCAGGGAGACAGCATACAGTTTGACAGTCCAAGGCATCACAAGATAATCAACGAGGGATCTACCACCGCGGTGACAGTATGGGCCAACATGGTGCCCTGGATATTTATTAAGGAATAGGTTACCCCCTTTTCGTCCATTTCAATTGTCTTATCACCCCTGACACCTGTTATCAATTATTGACCAGAAACGTGATGGTATGAACCGTAATTTGTACGGTGTGTGCCGTTGCGTTTTTTTATGCTTTTTTCCTTGACAATTATGTCTCATTGTGTGTAAATGTGGGGAATTGTGGGGATTCGTGAAGGTTTCTACCAAATTGGTTCACATGTGAGGCACATTTCAAATGTTTATGGGTGAATACCACCCGACGCTTGATGAGAAGGGGCGCGTGGCCATTCCCATGAAGTTGCGAAAAGCGTTCGGTGAGAACTCGGTTATCAACAAGCTCATCATAACACATGGATTCGATAAGTGCGTGATGGCATACCGGGAAGAAGACTGGAAGGACTTCGTGGAGAACAAGCTTGTCAACCTTTCCCAGTCTGACCCGAAAAACCGAATGCGAATCCGATTCCTGCTGGGCGGGGCATGTGAATGTGAACTGGACAAGCAGGGCAGGATCATCATACCAGCGTACCTGAAGGATTACTCGGAGATGCAGAAGGATGTCATAATACTGGGCCTGTACAACAGGATTGAAGTGTGGAGCAAGGAAGTCTATGAAGATTACCGGCCCGACGGTGAAGCCCTGAACCAGTTTGCCCAGGATCTCGGATTTTGATGCCAGGACGTTAAATTTTAGTGAGGCAAAAGGCCTTTTTAATGAGACATAATACAGATGAACATCATTTTGCCCATACTCCCGTCATGCTTGACGAGGTGCTTTCGTTTATCGAAAGCGTGGTTGATGATGATGCTGTAATTGTAGATTGTACCATGGGTGAGGGGGGACATGGATGGCACATACTTGGAAAATGGGAACATGCGCGATACATGGGATTTGAGCGGGACCCCGACGTGATACAGGTGGCAGAAAAACGACTGGCCCCATTCGGAAACAGGGTGACATGTATAAATGATAACTTTAGAAACCTTGACATTCACCTTGCCGGCATGGAAGGTGGTGTATCGTTTATATTGTACGATTTTGGTATTTCTTCTTTTCACTTCGACAGAAGCGGGAGGGGGTTCAGTATTAAACAGGATGAACCCCTTGACATGCGGCTTGATAAAACCATTAAAAGAAGCGCTGCCAATATCGTGAATGAAGACTCAGAAAATGAGTTGACAGATATATTCTATGGCTATGGAGAAGAACGCTGGGCACGAAGAATTGCCCGAAACATTGTTAAGGCCCGTGAACAGGAGCCTGTACTGACAACCGAAGGGCTGGCGGGTATCGTGCTTGGCTCAATACCCAGGCGTTTTCATGTGAAGAATATTCATCCTGCCACCAGGGTTTTCCAGGCATTGCGTATTGCCGTTAATGACGAATTGAATGCCATAGACGAGTCGCTTGTTAAGTCTATAGGCTTTTTAAAGAGAGGTGGACGGATAACGGCCATCTCTTTTCATTCACTGGAAGATCGTATAGTGAAAAACCGTTTCAGACGCTGGTCAAAAGGATGCACCTGTGATGCCGAACCCCTTCACTGTCAGTGTACGGGCAGGCCACTTGTAAAGCTTTTGACAAAAAAGCCCATGGTGCCAGGTGAAGAAGAGATCAGGTCAAACCCCCGTTCACGCAGCGCGAAACTGAGAACCTGTGAACGTGTATATAAAGAAGGTAAAAGGTAATGGACAGGGACGACAGAAGCAACATTTTCAGGTATACCACCGTTGTTCTGGTGGTTATCGTGTTCGTGATAATGTACGTGTGGCAGAATATTGAGGTTATGCGTATGAAAATGAGCTATCGTGAATCCCGTTTGCAGGAAATTGAACTGATAAAGAAAAATGACAGGCTGCGTTACGAGATCAGCAAACTGAACAGGCTTGATGTCATACGGGAATATGCAGGGCGCAACGGCCTGCGGCCGGTAAATGAAAAGGATATTACCATTTTGAAAGTGGACGAAAAACGTGAACAGAAATAATGAACTGACATATAGTTCTTTTGACCTTCAAACCCTGCTTCATGGTATGGAAGGTGTTGAGTTGTATAACGCTGACCGGGAAATACGTGTCAGTGGTATAGAATATGACTCCAGGAAAGTTGAGGGTGACTCGCTTTTCGTGGCAATTGAGGGAATGGAAACGGATGGCCATAAATTTGTTGCCGGGTCGGTTGCGGCTGGTGCCAGCGCGGTTATGATCGCGGCAAGTCGTTTGGATGAATTCAGTTACCTGGAACAGAAGGGTGTTGGTATCGTGACGGCCGCTGATACACGAGCGGCCCTTTCGGTGGTTTCTTCAAGGTTTTTTGGCGATCCATCGCGTGAGGTCTCCGTGATTGGAATAACGGGAACAAACGGCAAAACCACTATAACCTACATGCTTGAATCAATTTTTACACGTGCCGGGTATAATCCGGGGGTTATTGGAACCATCAATTATCGCTGGTCTGGAAAGACGAAACAGGCTGTCAACACTACGCCTGAATCAAGAGACCTGCATGAGTTGATGTCAGTGATGGTTCAGGATGAGGTGAACTGTATTATAATGGAAGTATCATCACATGCACTCTCGTTGAAACGGGCCGATGATATTGCCTTCGATTACGCGGTGTTCACAAACCTTACCCGGGATCACCTTGATTATCACCATGATTTTGATGAATATTTCGACGCGAAGATGCGCCTTTTCACACTGCTGGGTAAAAGCGCCAAGAAAAAGAAAGCAGCCTTTATCAACAGTGATGATCCTTATGGAAAACGTATTCTCAAAGATAAAGATGGATACTCATATAGAATGTACGGGTACGGTATAGAGTCAGAAACGGATTATGCCGTTTCTGCTTCATCGGTATCCAGTTCCATTACGGGGAACAGCTTTCGTGTCCTGCGCCCGTTTGAGAAGGAATTTCATCTGCAGATAGCTGGAAGGTTCAACATTTATAATTCTCTTGCGGCTATCGGGGTTACGCATACAATGGGGTTGCCGGTGGGAGCAATAGTTGACGGTCTTTCTCGCCTGAAGAAAGTTCCGGGGCGTTTTGATGCAATCACTTCACGTCGCGGATTTTCCGTTGTGGTGGATTACGCTCATACCGATGACGCACTTGACCAGCTTCTTCGCTCGGTCAGGGCGCTTGGGCCCGCACGGGTGATAACCGTTTTTGGCTGCGGCGGCAACCGTGATACCAGTAAAAGGCCGCTTATGGCCGCGGCCAGCGAAGCCCATTCAGACTGGACTATTATCACCAGCGATAATCCGAGAAAAGAAGATCCCGCGAAAATAATAGATGATATCGCGAAGGGTATGTCCGGTGACCGATACGAGATTATTGAAAACCGTGAAGAAGCTATCAGCCACGCCGTGCACATGGCTGAGAAGAATGATATAATCGTGATTGCCGGCAAGGGACATGAAGATTACCAGATCATCGGAGATATGAAAAGTCACTTCGATGATCGTGAAGTAGCACAGAAATATATATCAGCCAGGGAGAATGTGTGAAAGTTCACGTTGAAACAACCATGGGAAAGATAGCCGCTGATGCCGGAGGCAGGCTTGCCTGCGGGAACCCCGATACTCCTGTGGATACCATCACTACCGACAGCCGGCAGCTGGGTGATAATAACTGCTTCATACCAATAATTGGCCAGCTGCATGATGGACATGTGTTCGTTGAATCCATGGTTAAAAATGGTAAATGCGCGGGGTTTCTTACTCAACGTGAAAGAGACGTGGAGCTGGCTGATGATGCCGGTGTCGCGGCGGTGCTGTGTGATGATACCCTGGCCGCTTACGGACGGTTGGGGGCATCCAGAAGAAAAGATTGTAATCCAGTGGTTATCGGGGTTACGGGTACAAACGGCAAAACCACTACGAAAGAATGCCTGGCAGCCATGCTGCAGTCCAGGTTTACATGCCTGAAGAATGAAAAAAATTATAACAATGAAATTGGTGTTCCCTTTACGTTGCTGCATCTTCAGCCTGATCATGAATACGCGGTTATCGAACTGGGGATGAATCATACCGGTGAGATTCGAAGACTTTCGGTCATCGCAAAACCTGATTGCGCCATTATTACAAGCATTGGAGAAGGACACGTGGAATTTCTTGGTTCAACTGAAAACGTGGCCGCTGCCAAGGCGGAGGTGCTTGACGGCATGCCAGGTGATGGCACCCTGCTGCTGAATGCCGATACCCTGCATTCAGAGATGATCGCAGCGCGTGCGGCACGAAAGGGCATCAGGGTTGTTACTTTCGGCCTGGATAATTCGGCCGATGTGTACCCGGATTCATATTCACTTGGAGAGGACAGCTGCAGTATAGTCTTTCGTTCGGTTGAGCTGTCACTGCCCCTTTTCGGCCTGCATAATGTGTATAACCTTATCGCGGCAGCCGCGGCAGCAGACTGGGCCGGTATGGGTGCAGGCGAAATGGCAGCCGGGATACAAAATTTTCAGCCTGTGGATATGAGAAGCCGGATAATTCACGCGGGTTGTACCATAATTGATGATACGTATAATTCAAACCCCCTTTCTTCACGATTTGGGCTCATGTCAACTCGAATGGTTTTTCCCGGAAGCAGAAAAATCGCGGTTTTTTCGGACATGAAAGAACTTGGTGAGCAGTCCATAAAGATGCACATGGAAGTAGGCGGGGAAACCTTTAAAAATGATTTTGATATGCTTTGCGTTTGGGGAGAGGATGCCCCTTATATAGCACAGGGTGCCATACAGGCCGGAATGTCCCCTGAAAACGCGCTGGTGTTTGAAACAAAACAGCATCTCATCGAATATCTCAGAAAGACCTGTACCGGCAATGATGTAGTACTCGTAAAAGGATCACGATCAATGAAAATGGAGGAGGTGGTGAACCAGCTGGTTCATTGAACACTATGTTTTATCATTTCTTATTACCATTACAGGATTACCTTTCATTTTTGCGGATTTTTCAATATATAACATTCCGCTCGGCCTATGCTGCCCTCACGTCGCTGGTTATTGTGCTTCTTATGGGAAACATCGTGATTCGATGGCTTCAGCACCTGAAATTCAGTGAAGAGATAAGGGAGCTTGGCCCTTCCTCGCATAAGTCAAAAGCAGGTACCCCCACCATGGGCGGTGTGCTTATACTGGGTGCGGTGCTGGTATCCATTTTGCTGTGGGGAAATTTTTCCAATCACTACCTGTTGATACTGATTGGCATAACCGTGGTGCTGGGATTGCTGGGGTTCGCGGACGATTATATTAAATCTATATTAAAGAAGAAAGAGGGTGTATCACCCAGGGTTAAATTGTTTTTACAGGTAGGAGCATCGGTGGCCGCATCTGTTATCGTGTACTCGTGGCCTTCTAACCCTTCAGAGGCAACTACGCTGTATATTCCCTTTGTAAACCGGGCTTTAATAGATCTGCAGTGGGTCTGGATCGTATTCGCCTCTATCGTAATCGTCGGAAGTTCTAACGCGGTAAACCTTACCGATGGACTTGACGGACTTGCCATTGGTACGGTTACAAGCGTTGCCGTTGTTCTTGGAATTATGACCTATCTTACAGGCCACAGCAGGATATCAGATTACCTGCTCATTCCCTATATCCCCGCGGCGGCAGAATTGACAGTTTTCATGGCAGCCCTGATCGGGGCTGCGCTTGGTTTTCTGTGGTTTAACTCGAACCCGGCAACCGTATTTATGGGAGATACCGGTTCCCTGGCCCTTGGGGGCATAGTGGGAGCCGTGGCTATAATGATCAAAAAGGAAATTTTTCTCGTCATCGTGGGGGGCATCTTTGTTGTAGAAGCCATGTCGGTTATTATACAGGTGTTTTACTTTAAGCTTACCGGCAAAAGGGTATTCAAGATGGCTCCCATTCATCATCATTTTGAGCTTTCCGGGTGGCCCGAACAGAAGGTGGTGGTTCGAATGTGGATTATAGGTATTATACTGGCAATAATGGGATTGAGTTCATTAAAGATATTGTAATTATTATGAACAGTGGAATAGATAAAAAAACAAAGATTCTTGTAGTGGGACTGGGCTTTAGAAGCGGTCTTGCCGCCTGTAATTTTCTCGCCGAGCGGGATTACAGTGTTACTGCGTGTGATCTGAAGGAAGCAAAACTTCTAAGCGGGATTATTGAAAAGCTTGACGGGCGTGTTAACCTGGTTACCGGAAGCCAGCATCCTTCCCTGCTTGATGAAGGATTTGACCTGGTGGTGTTGAGTCCCGGTGTACCTGTTGCCATTGACCTGGTGCAGGCCGCGCTTAAAAGGGGAATTCCGGTTATTTCTGAAATTGAACTTGCCTATCGTTTCATGAAGGGCGGCATAATCGCCATCACGGGTACCGATGGCAAGTCAACTACCACCATGCTCGCGGCGCATATATGCACGCAGCTGGGATTCAAGTCTGCCCCGGCCGGAAACATCGGGATACCTCTGATCTCACTTGTCGACAGGACAAGAGAGGATTTCATCTCGGTGGTGGAATTATCTTCTTTTCAACTTGAGACCATCCATGATTTCAGGCCTGATGTGGGGGTGCTTATGAATGTCACCCCGGATCACCTGGACAGGTATAGCGGCATGGAAGAGTATTTTAGCGCCAAGATGAATATCACCAGAAAACAGACAGAAGAAGATTACTTTATCATAAACGGGGATGATATTTTCATACGGGAGCACATCGGATCGGTAGCACCCCGACTTCTGAGATTTTCTCTTGAAGATGAAACGGCAGACGCTTTCTGGGACGGGCGGTATATCTTTATTCGTGACGGTGCTGGCAGAACCATGGTATGTGATACAACGAAAATTAACCTTATAGGTGTGCATAACATACAGAATACCATGGCGGCAGTTCTTGCGGTGATGGTGTACCTTAAAAAGAAAAATATTGCGGTTGCCCCTGACAAGATTGCGGAGGCATGCTATTCGTTTCATGGATTGCCCCACCGGATGGAACCGGTAGCAAGTATCAAGGGACGTCAGTTTATAAATGATTCGAAGGCTACAACGGTTGGTTCGGTACAAATGGCGCTGCGAAGTGTAAAGGAAAGATGTGTCCTTATCATGGGCGGCCAGACCAAGGGTGATGATTATTCAAGGTTAATCAGTGATATGGAAAACCGGGTTCGAACCCTTGTGCTGATCGGTGAATCTTCAAATGAATTTTCAAAAATATTCAGTACATTCAACCCGGTTCTGGCGACATCAATGGAAGAGGCGGTACAAAAAGCCTTCAAGTACAGTAAGGAAGGAGATGACATTCTTTTGTCACCGGGGTGCGCCTCATTCGATATGTTTGACAGCTTTGAGCACCGTGGTGAAATTTTTAAAAAAGCGGTAGAATCACTGAAGAGAGGAAACCAGTAGTGGATCTTAAGTCTGTCATAGATACCCGGCGAAGGGGTGAAGCGGACATAGTGTTGTTCGTAGTGGTGTTCATACTTGCCGGTATGGGTATTGCCATGAGCTATAGTGCCAGTGCCCTCTTTGCCGAGAATACCTTCGGTGACAATTTCTATTTCCTTAAGCGTCAGCTGGTCTGGTGTATCGCGGGGTTCCTGGTATTCCTTGTTGTACAGGAGATCGACTACAGGAAGTACCTGCCATGGACCCGGTTGATGCTGCTGATTTCCCTGGTACTCCTGGTTATGGTATTAATTCCGGGGTTTGGTAAAAGCATTAAGGGTTCAATGCGATGGATAGGAATTGGACCAATAAGTATGCAGCCTTCAGAATTTGTTAAGATCGCACTGGTGATTTATCTTGCAAAGGTGTTTTCATATGAAAAGCCCGGGTTTGGCACCAATGTTATACAGTTGATGATCCCCATGATGATAGTGGGAGTCTTTTTCATACTTATCATGCTGCAGCCCGATTTCGGCACAGCCATGGATGTTTTACTGGTTGCGGTTGCCATATTATTCGTTTCAGGATTTTCGCCGATTTCCATGGTGATGCTTCTTGTTGTCAGTATCCCCATGTTCTACCTGCTCATATACCAGGTGGATTACCGGCGTGACAGGATCATTGCCTTTCTCGATCCATGGAAAGACCGGTTTGGTTCAGGATATCATATTATACAATCATTTATAGCCTTCAAAAAAGGCGGATTACTTGGGGTTGGACTGGGATATGGCACGCAAAAACTGAAAAGACTGCCCGAACCCCATACTGATTTTATTTACGCAGTAATCGCCGAAGAAACAGGTCTTATCGGAACCGCCTTTGTTGTTCTACTTTTCTGTGTGCTGTTTTACCTTGGGGTAAACATAGCCATGCGGGCACCTGATGAATTCGGCAGGCTGCTTGCCGTGGGGTTGACCCTGCTTATCGTAGTGCAGGCGTTTATCAATATCGGAGTAGTTACCGGTACTTTACCAACTACGGGAATACCCCTTCCCTTTATCAGCTATGGCGGTTCATCACTTATGGCCAACATGATCGCGGTTGGCATACTCCTGAACATTTCCCGGTACCGGGAAGTGGTGCAGGAAGACTTGAAGTTCTCAGAAGAGGTATGGTAATGAATAATAACACGGTGCTCATAATTGGTGGCGGCACTGGCGGACATATAACACCCGGAATAGCCCTCTACGAGGCCTTCAGGGAAGCAGGTATACCTGCACTATTCCTGACCGGTAAGGCTGATGCACGGTTCAGTTCTATCAGTGACATACACGAGGATGACCTGCGGTTTTACGGGGCACCGGCGTTATTTAACAACATCCTGTCGTTACCGTCATTCATGATACGTTTTACCTGGGCTATATTCAAAGCCTTTCGAATGATAAGGAAGGATGATATACAGGCGGTTATTGGAATGGGGGGATATGTTTCAGCCCCCGCACTTATTGCGGCTAAACTGGCAAAGATATCAATATATCTCTGCGAACAGAATTCAGTGCCCGGCAGGGTAACCGTTAAATTGTCCCGATATGCCACAAAGATATTCGCCACATTTGACGAAAGCATATCATATTTTCCTGAACAGGTGCGGGACAGGGTATTGATTACCGGTAATCCAATTCGTAAAAATATACTTGCATCAGTGGACAGGGATGCGGCAAGAAGAAGGTACAACCTGCAGCATTGCGGCAGTATTGTACTGGTAATTGGCGGCAGCCAGGGGGCACTGACATTGAATAATCTCATGCTCGACCTGGTAAAAAAATACCCGGAAGAATTCAGGGATGTGGGTATCATCTGGAGTACCGGTGATTATTCTTACCGCAAGTTCAAAGATGCACTTAATGAAAAAAATATAAATATTTCAATATACATGTCACCCTACATCAATGACGTTGAGTACGCGTATTCGGCCGCGGATGTTGCCATCAGCAGGGCAGGTGCCGGGGTGATGATGGAGCTGGCAGCAGCGGGTATACCATCAATATTGATACCCTTTCCCTACGCGGCAATGGATCACCAGAAAAAGAACGCCATGGAATTCGCCGCAAAAGGCGCGGCAAAAATGGTAGAAAATGAAAACGCGGTTGCGGAGAAAACGGGACCCGTACTTTTTGAATTGCTTCAGAACCGTACAATGCGTCAAAGGATGAGCGCCCGGGCACGAACAGCGGCACAGGTCGACGGGGCACAGAAGATAGTAAAAGAAATTATTGAATTAAACCAGTAAACCGGAAGAGGTAAGAGCGTTGTTTAGAAAATCGAAAAAAATGCATTTCATCGGGATCGGCGGCATCGGCATGTCGGGTATTGCCGAGATACTTATAAACCTCGGATATGATGTATCCGGGTCTGATCTCAGGGAATCTGAACAGACAAAAAGGCTCAGCCAGATGGGAGCCACTATATATATCGGGCATTTTTCGTCCAACATACATGATTATCACGTTGTGGTAACCTCAAGTGCCATTCCGCAGAATAACCCGGAGATCATAGAAGCGCTGAACAGGAGAATACCCATAATTCACCGATCAGAGATGCTTGCCGAGATAGTCAGGCTGAAGCACGGTATCGGCGTTGCCGGAACACATGGGAAGACCACTACCTCATCACTGCTGGCATATGTGCTCGTTCATGGCGGTTTTAACCCTACCTCTGTTATCGGGGGAAAAGTGTTGAATTTCGGTTCAAACGCCCAGGTTGGAGAAGGAGAATATATTGTATTTGAGGCAGATGAATCTGACGGTTCTTTTTTGAAGCTGCTTCCCACCATCGGGATCGTTACAAATATTGACGCGGATCATCTTGATCATTACAAGTATTTTGAAGGACTCAAGGATGCTTTTTTAACGTACATGAACAATATCCCCTTTTATGGATATTCAGTGGTTTGCGTGGATGATCACAGTATCGTAGAGTTGCTTCCACGTCTTGAGCGGCCATATGTTACCTATGGGTTGTCCTCAGCGGCTGATTTCAGGGCAGAGAACCTTCGGGTTGAAAATGGGGAAATGGGATATACATGTTATTACCGGGATGAAAAACTCGGAGAGATACACCTGAAACTCCTGGGAGAACATAACGTTGTCAATTCACTGTCAGTAGTGGCGGTGGCAATGGAACTGGGACTGTCATTTCCCGTAATCGCGGAGGGTATCGCGGACTTCAAAGGTGTGGGACGACGGCTTGAACATATAGGTGAGATCAACGGCATTACCGTCATTGACGATTATGGTCATCATCCCACTGAAGTCAGGGCCACCATCGAGGCATTGAAAAGCCTGGATCGCAGACTTGTTATCGTGTTTCAGCCTCACAGGTATTCACGGACAAAGCTTTTGTCAGAGGAGTTTGGGCAGGCATTTTCAATGGCGGATGTGGTGATGCTTACCGAGATTTACGCCGCTGGCGAAGAACCGGTAGAAGGTGTGAGCTCTGAATTAGTACTGGATGCCATCTACCGGCATGATGAAAGAGAAGTTGAAATTATCTCAAATTTTGATGATATCCCCGGTAAAGTTGCCTCTGTTGCTCGTGAAGGTGATATAGTGCTGACCCTGGGGGCGGGAGATATCTATAAGGCTGGCCCCATGATACTTGAAACACTGGCTGGCACATACGGTAATAAGTGAATATGAACAGAATGAGTACACATACGGCTTTATCCACAATCGCGGTGCTAATATGCATCGCTATTTCAGCATTTGATGTACATCCATCATACGCGGTTGGTAATGTTGTGCGGGTGGAAACAATTGACTTCAGGGGTTTGAATTACCTGTCAAAATATGAAATAATACAGAATGTACCTGTTAAACTTGAAGAAGACACGATAATTGTTGATGTGGATGCCCTGGAAACAGCACTCTCAATGTCAAGGATGATAAAGTCCTTCAGGGTGGTAGAGAAAGAGGGCAAACTCGTGGTATACGTTGTGGAAAACAAGCCGGCGTTCCTGGTTGCCCTCAAAAAGGGTTCACGACTTATCCCCTTTGAACTGGATGATGGGTTGAATATTCTTTCAGCAGGAACCGTACATGCTGATGATATTCCACTTGTGGTGGTATCGGAAAAAGACATCATACAGAGCAGGTTTTCTGAGAGAATATTACGGGTTTTCCAGGTAATCCGTTACCTGAGGTCCAACGATGTGCCTCTTTTAAGTGAAATTACAGAGATTGACTGTACCCATATGAATTTCATACAGGTAAAAGTAAACGGCAGGCGAACCGTATTCACCTGTCATTCAAAAACCAGGCATTTTATGACGATAAATTATATACTGGGACATCTGGACAGTAAGGGCTCATATCCGGACAAGATACTTGTAGATGACAGGATGGCCGCATCGTGGTGAAAACAGTGAAGGAGAAGAGCAATGGAACAGGTTGTTGTCGGTCTTGATATTGGGACCACTAAAACTTGCGCCGTTATCGGTTATTTAAACGAGAACGGGCAGATCGAAATTGCCGGGGTGGGAATCGCTCCTTCCCGCGGACTGAAAAACGGTATCATAGTAAACATTGACAACACCGTGTCATCCATTGTCAAGTCCATAGAGGATGCCGAGCTTATGGCCGGATGCGAGGTGAGTTCCGTGTTCGTGGGGGTTACCGGTCAGCATGTAAAGGGTGAAAATTCACGGGGTGTAGTGGCGGTAGCAAACAGGAACCGAACTATAACGCCACTTGAGATTAAACGGGTCATCGAAGCGGCCCAGGCGGTTGTAATACCCATGGACCGTGAAATAATTCACGTTCTTTCAAAAGAATTCTCAGTAGATGATCAGACCGGAATAAAGGATCCTATCGGTATGAGCGGTGTCAGGCTTGAAGCCGAGGTGCATATCATTACAGGTTCAAGCACAAGTATTCAGAACCTGTTGAAGTCGGTGAACAAGGCCGGGTTTCACTGTGGTGATATGATATTTTCACCGCTTGCATCAAGCGAAGCAACCCTGAGCAGGGATGAGCGTGACCTTGGTGTAGCCCTGGTTGATATCGGCGGGGGAACAACGGACGTGATCGTATACGTGGAAGGCGGGGTGTCCTACTCATCGGTATTGTCAATAGGCGGCATCCATGTGACAAACGACATATCCATCGGGTTGAGAACTCCACTTGATTCGGCTGAAGTAATAAAGAAGAAATACGGATGCGGGGTGGTTGATCTTATCGATGCGTCAGAAACTATTGAGGTGCCGTCGGTGGGAGGACGGGCTCCCAGGAGATTGTTTCGGCAGGAGCTGGCACAGATTATAGAACCCCGCATGATAGAGATTATGGAGATGGTAGACCATGAGCTTCTGCGAAGCGGCAAGAAGGACATACTGGCTGCAGGAATCGTACTTACAGGGGGAGGCAGTATGATGGAAGGTGCTGTTGATGCTGCCGAGCGTGTGTTTAATATGCCCGTACGGATAGGGGTGCCGGTAGAGGTTTCAGGACTCAAGGACGTGGTGTCAACCCCTCTCTATGCGAATGGTGTTGGGCTTCTCAAGTACGGCATCAGGATGAGCCAGTTCAGAAGTAAGAAGTCAAGGCCGGGAAAGGGAAATCTTAATTCCCTGAAGGATAAATTCAAACGATTCTTTGAAGAATACTTATAAACCGTAACGCGTCAGGAAGGGCGCGCGAAACTAACGATTAATGAGACATAATAATTTAAGGAGGAAGGGATGTTTAAACTCGAGGAAGAAAAACCATTGAACACGGTCATTAAGGTAGTTGGGGTTGGTGGTGCTGGTACAAATGCGGTAAACAGGATGATCGCCACGGGGATGGAAGGCATCGAGTTTATCGTGATGAACACGGACGCGCAACAGCTCAGGGCTTCGCTCGCGCAAAACAAGATACAGATTGGCAACAAGCTTACCCGTGGCCTGGGGGCTGGTGCCGAGCCGCAGGTTGGCCGGGAAGCTGCCGAGGAGGACAGGGACAAGATCCATAAGGCCCTGAAAGGAGCGGACATGGTGTTTGTTACTGCCGGTATGGGCGGCGGCACCGGTACCGGGGCGGCACCAGTTGTAGCCGAGATCGCCAAGGAGCATAACTGTCTCGTGGTGGGCGTGGTTACCAAGCCCTTCAAGGTTGAGGGTAAGCGCCGGGGACAGCATGCTGAAGAGGGCATAAAGGCACTGAAGGAGAAGGTTGATACCATGATCACCATTCCAAATGATCTCCTTCTGAAGATCATTGACCGGAAGACTCCCATCGAGGATGCCTTTAAACTGGCTGATGATATTCTACGACAGGGTGTACAGGGGATAGCTGACATCATTATGGTGACCGGTCTTGTCAACGTGGACTTTGCAGACGTCCGTACCGTGATGAAAGAAACCGGCGATGCCCTTATGGGCGTTGGTCTTGGTTCAGGTGAGAACAAGGCTGTTGAGGCAACACAGATGGCAATAAACAGCCCGTTACTTGAAGAAACCAGCATTGAAGGGGCCAAGGCGGTTCTCATTAATATTGCCGGGGGAAACGATCTTTCACTGCACGAGGTGAACGAGGTTAATGATATTATCAACCGGCAGGTAGACCCGGAAGCAAATATTATCTTCGGTACCACCATTGATGCTGCCCTTGATGAGCGGGTTCGGGTAACGGTGATCGCAACCGGTTTTGACAGGAAGCAGAACATGCTTACAAGGCCTGCGCAAAACGAGATGGACAGGCGAACCGGAACCCCCCTTACCGTGATAGAGGGTAAGAACAACGAACGTATCGAGAAGAAGATACCCGCCAGCATGGAGGCCTTCTCACTGGATTACGATAAGCGACGGTCAAGAGATTTCTCCACAGAAGATCTTGATATTCCGGCTTTTTTGCGACGTAACGCTGATTAAGATTATTGATCATGGCTGAATTGCTGACAGGTAGTGATGGATTTAAATGAAGCTCTTAAAGATCATATCGTGCGGAGGTGCGGCATGCCCTTCAGGTTAAAACGGCTGCAGGGTGATGCGTCAACACGGCATTATTACCGTGCCAGCGGCGGGGATGGGACGTGCATAGTATGCCTTGATCCCCTTGCTGCCGGTGATGATGAATATGTATACGAAACCGTGTATGGCATATTCCAGGAGAGGGGGCTCCCTGTTCCGGAATTGCACATGCGGGACCAGCGGGAGGGTGTGCTTATCCTGCAGGATTGCGGTGATACTCTTCTGGAGGATGTATTTTTGCAGATGCCGCAAGATGAACTGGAAACTGTATACAGGGAGTTGCTGCAGTGCATCATTAAGATCCAGCAGGTGAAGCCTTCGGATTATCCATCAATAACCGGTCCCCCTTTCAGCCTGGTATTTGATTCTGAAAAGCTGCTTTATGAACTTGATTTTTTTATTCAACACATGGTAAAGAACTTTCTTGGCGTTGACATTCCTTCCTCCCTTGAACAGGAGCTTGTTTCTTCCTTCCGGAAACTGGCTTCTGTTCTTGACTCTCCATCTTATTTTGTATTGACCCACCGGGACTTTCACAGCCGCAACGTGATGCTTCATGAAGACAATATATATATCATAGATTTTCAGGACGCGAGAATGGGATTGCCCCAGTATGATGTGGCGTCACTCTTGCGGGATTCGTACGCCGGTTTTGAAGATAGTTTTTTTGAAAGGCTTCTCTTCTATTATTATCAACAGTCACGTGATGCCGGGGTGCATTCGTTTTCGTGGGATGAATTCTGCTGTTTTTTTGATCACATGGCTTTTCAACGAAACCTGAAGGCCCTGGGAACATTTGGCTACCAGTCATCAGTAATGGGCAATGACATTTACGAACGTTACATACCGCGAACTTTTTCATATCTTGCCGGGTACGCTTCACGGTACGAACTGCTTGAAAAGATACATGACCTTCTGCGTGAAATCGCGGGAGATGCCATGTGAAAGGATTCATATTTGCTGCCGGTTTTGGGACACGTGTGCGTCCTCTTACCAATACCGTCCCCAAGCCGTTATTGCCCATTTGTAATGTACCGTCTATTCTCTATACATTGATGCTTATGAAAGAAGCAGGCATTCAAACGGTTGTGTGTAACCTGCATTATCTTGCTGAAGACATTATCACCTACTTTCACGCCCATGATAATTTTGGTTTTGACATACACTTTACCATCGAAGAAGAAATTCTGGGCACCGGTGGGGGGCTGAAAAACTGCCAACAACTACTGGATGATGACAGCATATTATTATGCAACAGCGATGCAATTTTTGACATTCACGTTGCAAAGCTTCTTGAGACGTACAGGGCATCAGGCAGCCTGGGGATGCTGGTTCTGAAAGATACGGGTATGGCAGAGCGTCCGGTGTATGTTGAGAATGAAATTATAAAAGATATAAATTATACCTTTTCAAGCATCAGCCATGCGCCCTTTGCATACACCGGGATGGCAGTATTATCCCCTGAGATTTTCAAATACCTTGATGATGGGTTTTCCAGTATAGTGTATACGGGATACACATCCCTCATTCAGCATCACACCCTTGTTCCCTTTCTGCACCGGGGGTTCTGGATTGACGTGGGGACGACTGAATCATATCACCGTGTAAACATGGATATACTTGATAATATTGAATACTGGCAGGCTCGGTTCAATTCCTTAACGGGCGTGAGTCCTTCGGTAACAGGTGATGGTGTTGTCTTTGAAGATGACGCACGTGTATACCGTACGGTAACAGGTGAAGGGAGCATCCTGGGAGAAGGATGTCGCCTGCAGAATTCTGTACTGTTCCCGGGCAGCCGGATAGATCCGGGCAGGGATTGCGATTCCGTTATTATTCAAAATGACCTGGTTATACAGGTGTGAGGACAGCATGATAATCAATGGACTGGATATATGGCTGGAAGAGATTGATAGGATAAAACAGTCCCCTTTCGCGCTGGTGGCTAACCAGACTTCACTGACCGCCAACTGGGAATACAGCTGGCATGCATTGGGCCGCATGGGGATAAAACCCGCGGTACTGTTCTCACCGGAACACGGGCTGTTCTCCACGGAGCAGGACCAGGTGGCCGTTGATGAGCAGCCGGTTGGTGATATGAAAGTGGTGAGCCTGTACGGAAACAATGAAGGGTCACTGGTGCCGGACAGGAAGCTCTTTGAGAGTATAGAAAGTATTGTCTTTGATATCCAGGATATCGGGACACGGTATTATACCTATGCCAACACCATGGCCCTTATCATGGAAGAACTGCATGGGAGTGGTATCGAACTGGTGGTGCTTGACAGGCCAAATCCACTGGGAGGCACTGTGGTGGAAGGACCTATGCTTGATGAGAGGTTCAGGTCATTTGTGGGGGTGTTCAACGTGCCGGTGCGGCACGGACTTACCGTGGGGGAACTTGCCCTTCTGTACAGGGACACCCTCGGCCTTGACGTGAAGCTCAGGGTGATTCATGTGAAAGGGTACAGCAGAAATATGTTATTTCCACACTACGGTGTATCCTGGGTGCCGCAGTCTCCTAATATGCCCACATTTGAAACGGCGCTGCTGTACCCGGGAATGTGCCTGCTTGAAGGTACAAATGTGTCCGAGGGAAGGGGAACCACGTCCCCCTTTCACCTGGCGGGAGCGCCCTTCGTTGATCCATTTGCGCTGGTTGAATACCTGCGGTCTGAACTGCTGGATGACTTCATATTTCGCCCGGTCTATTTCAAGCCCTGGCATAACAAGTACGCGGGTGAAACAGCCGGTGGGGTGTATACACAGGTTGTCAATCCCCACACCCGGCGATCATTCCTGGGCGGGGTGGCACTGGCAGGGGCCCTGGCACAGCTTTACAGCGATGATTTCAGGTTTCTCCATGATGTCTACGAGTTTAACAACGCCTATCCCGCGTTTGATCTCCTCTGTGGAAGCAGTACCATACGTGAGATGATACAGGACGGCTCCAGCCTTGGTGATATAGATGAGTGCATACAGGATGAGAACAGCAGTTTCAGAAAGGAGAAGAGCAGCTTTCACCTGTATGAATAATAAAAATTGCTCTCGGGGGTAGTGTGACGTTATGAACATTGATTTGCTTATTATTGCCGGGTACCTTGTTATTATAAATGTTATCGGGATAGCGTTTTCGGGTAAAAAAGACCTGTCGGGATATTTTCTGGGCAGCCGGTCTATCCCGTGGTGGGTGGCATGTTTTTCCATCGTGGCCACAGAGACAAGCACCCTCACGTTCATCTCTATTCCCGGCCTTGCCTATATCTCGGGTATGGGATTTCTGCAGATCGTATGCGGCTACCTGGTGGGAAGGGTTATCGTGGCGTATTTTCTCATTCCCCGGTATTTTTCAGGAAACCTTGAAACGGTATACCAGTACCTGCAGAACAGGTTCAGCTTCAGGTCCCGGCGTATCGTTTCGGTGATATTTCACGTTACAAGGCTTCTTGCCGACAGCGTACGCCTGTTTGCCACTGCCATACCTCTTACTTTTCTCATGGGGTGGGATTACCCTGTTTCCATCCTGGTGATCGGACTGGCAACCCTTGTATATACCATATACGGGGGCATCAGGTCTGTCATCGTGGTTGATTCTATTCAGCTTTTTCTGTATTTATTCTGCGCCATTGCGGGTATGTACATTATCGTTGACGCGTCGGGAATGTCACTGGTCGAGTTTGTGAGAATAATTCCAGCGGAAAAATTTGATGTGTTTACCATGGGACTGTCAGGCGGGACAACGTCACTGTTTGGCAGTTACAATGTTTTCTCAGGTATTATAGGTGGTGCCGTGTTATCAGTATCCTCGCATGGTACCGATCATCTCATAATGCAGCGTGTGCTTTCGTGCCGTTCTGAGAAGGACGCGAAGAAGGCCATGGTGGGAAGCGGCGTTTTCGTATTCCTGCAGTTTGGCCTGTTCCTGGTGCTTGGAACATTTTTAACCATACATCTCAATGGGCAGGATTTCTCCCGGAGCGACGAAATTATGCCGTTTTTTATTGTGAATACGCTGCCGGCTGGATTAAAGGGTATTATGCTGGCTGGAATTTTCGCGGCAGCCATGTCAAGCCTGAGTTCTTCAATAAATTCACTGTCCGCCTCTACTCTTTACGATGTTGTTGATATCGATTCCAGGCAAATGAGTGAGAAATGGAAGATGCGGTTGTCACAACTGGTGTCATTTGGCTGGATTACTGTATTAATGGGAATAGCAATCGGTGTGCAGAGCACCACAAGCCCCCTGGTAGAGATCGGCCTGGCGGTTACATCAATTACCTACGGCGGGGTGCTGGGAATATTCATTACTGCGGGTTCAGAAATCAGGGTGACAGAACGGGGTGCGTTGACGGCCATGGCCGGGAGCATTGCTGTGTCCACGTATATTGCACTTTTCACTTCGATATTCTGGCCGTGGTACGTGAGTATCGGTTTGATAGTCTATTTTATAATTTTGATGCCCTTTTTGATGAAGTCGTATACTGACGATGACTGAGATGCGCTAGCCGGGTTTGACTTCCCGCATAAACCATGGTATCCTGAAAACAATTGAATATCATAATGCGGGAGGAACATTCATGGACCTGATTACTATGGACGAGCTGAAAACCCTTGTAAACGAAACCGATTATCCGTGCATATCCATTTACATACCCACTCACCGGGCTGGTCTTGATACCGGGCAGGATCCTATACGCTTGAAAAATCTTTTACAAAAGGCTGAAAATGGATTGAAGGATCTAGGCTATAGTGCTTCAGATATAAAAGAGATGATTGATCCGGCAAGGGATTTGTTGCAGGATCAATCATTCTGGCGGCATCAAAGCGACGGGCTGGCGTTGTTCATCTCACCCGGCAACATGTACGTATACAGGGTGCCTGTTGAATTTAAAGAAGAACTGATGACTTCGGGTGTGTATTACCTGAAACCCTTGATCCCGTATTTCACTAATACCGGGCGTTACATGATACTGGGCTTGAGTAAAAGTGAAATTATGTTATTTGATTGTACGCGTTATAAAATTGATATGGTTGATTTGAGCAATTATCCTATTAACATGCGGGATACATTGAAGTATTTCGAGTTTGAGAAACAATTACAATTCCATACGGGAGCAGCCAGTGCCGGTGGCGAACGGGCGGCTGTTTTTCACGGACATGATGTTTCTGATGAAGAAAAAGAAGCCCTGCTGCAGTGGTTTCAACGTGTAAATACAGTGCTGGGTGATATTATCTCAAATGACCAGGTACCCATAGTGCCCGCAGGTGTTGAATACCTTGTGTCATTGTTCAGAAAGGCAAATACCTTTCCGGGCCTGGTAAATGATTCTATACAGGGCGCAATGGAATCTTTGAGTATTGAAGAATTGCATTCAAAAAGCCTTGATATAATGGAACCCCTTTTCAAAGAAGATGAAAACAAAGCTATTGAACGGTATAATGAACTTAAGGGGACAGGCAAGACTCTCTCAAATGTTGAAGAAGTAGTGACTGCTTCATTTAACGGCAGAATTGATATATTGATGGTGCGCTCGAATCAGCAGGTATGGGGAAACTTTGACAGGAATTCCGGGATAGCCCAGGTATATGAAAATCACCAGGAGGGCAGTAGTGATCTCTTGAACCTTGCCGTAATACAGACATTAGTCAATAGCGGGGATGTCTATATCCTTGATGCCGGTAATATGCCCCAGGAAGAATTGCTGGCGGCGGCTGTATTACGTTATTGAAAGGTCATGTAAATTCTTTCGGCTCTTTTATGGTGATGTTCTTTCGTCGAAGAAATTGTGTAAACCCGTACACCGGATCGCCGAAAGACTTGATTTTCATGGCACCCGTGGGGCATACGTTTACGCATCCCATGCATGCCACGCACCTGTCCGTGTCGATGTGATTTGTGTCAACCTTTATGGCGTTTACCGGACATTTACTCATGCAGCTGTAGCAGCGTATGCACAGGTCTTCATCGATATGATGATCCTGCATCATTAACTTCTTTGTCCACCATGCCATGCCCAGCACCTTCATGGGTTCGTACATGGTGAAATGGAAATCGATCTCCCATGGCCTGTTTTCGCGTACCCTTTTCAGAACATCAGCAGCGTATACACGTGCACGCCGATAGGTTTTCTCATTGGGTAGATGCGTATACCGTAAAACCCTCTCCCCGTCAAGGCTGGGGGGAAAGGCGTTCATGTTAGAGAACATATTGACTGAAAGGGGCACACCCCCCTTTTCTGAAAGCATTTCCAGCAGGTCACATGCCGCGTTGTGTTGATTTGACCCGTCGTTACCGAAGGTGACCCAGGTTGCCACCGGTATGCCTTCAATTGAGGGTATTCCTTTTATCCACTCTGAAGCCCCGTAAGAGGGCTTGAAGTAATGCACCGGGCTTCCTGCCATGATAAGGTCAAATTCTTTGGCGGAGGACGGGGGGATTTCCCGCATGTCACCGGAGGTTACCTCCAGTCCCTCTGATGCGAGAACGTGGGCCATGAGTTTCCCAATGCGTTCTGTATGCCCCGTCTGACTGAACCAGGTGATCAGCACCCGCTCTGGCTTATTGGTTTTCATGGCCGGTTTGTCATCTGCGAATACCCTGGTCACCTTTCCGCTGGCCGCAATGAGCGCGGTGGCAACAAGGCTTCTCTTGATAAATGATCTGCGTGAGTACATTGCATTTTTCCTTTTCAACTAAAATCCATTATATTGGTTGGTTTCCGAGGAGAGCTTTTCAAGTTTTTCAGATATTTCCTCATCAATTGTTATGCGTATCGGTCTGGTCGGCATTTCTTGTACCTCAGCCTTTCACATTTATATTAATAATTATATTCACAGGGTCAATTCCTTTTTGTATATGCCTGGTATTACTATATGGGAGTGAATTAAATTTCGGGTAATAAAACAAATTTCAATGTCAATTTTGAATA
>CAZAOK010000052.1:0-26451 GCA_964486725.1 uncultured Leptospiraceae bacterium | reverse complement strand
TCATATAGACAAACTGGATGCTACCCTTGCAGAGTAGGCAAAATGTGGATTTCAACTGATGGATGATATATCCCGAATGGCCTTGAGAATGTGTTCGGATATCTCTGCCACTGTGGCACCGGTTAGACTTGATATTTCAATTATGCCGGTGCAGCTTCGTGATAACATGAGATTCAGGCCTCCATCATCGCCGTGGCGCCTGAAGTCTGTTCTTATGCCGATCACCGGAATGCCCCGTGCGACCCCATACCCCATCTCCCATGCGGTACCGGAATCCGCGTCAGTGCCGTCAAGAACAGCGATGAGTACCGACGCGCCCCGAATTCCATCAATACATTTTTCATAGATATCAGCGGGATCTGATAACCCGTTGCACTCATCCTGGGGCAGGAAGACGCCCAGTGCCCCGGTTTGAAGATGAGATGCCAGCTCACTGTTGAAATTTCGTTCGGCAGTAGAAAAGAGGGGCCCTGCTACGTAAATCCAGGTTTTGTTGTTCATATGTGGTTTACTCCGCTTCCGGTTAGTTTATTTCAGGGAACGGTATAATGATACATTCATCAGTGCTTTTAGCGGGTTTATTATATGGTAATCTCAGTTCGTGTGTAAAGGCCATATTCCAGGTTTCCCTGGCACGCCCATGATTGCGGGCAGCAACCCGAACTTTTCTACTTCCATGTTCCAGTTCCAGTATCCATGATTCAATTCCGCTGATGAGGTCTTTTCGTATGGCGGCTACCTCAAGAAAAAGGGTATCCCGATACCTGAATGGGCGGTTCACCTTCCCGTTAAAGTAGGTTGGCAGATGGGAATGGCCTGATATCCATATGTCCACATGATATTCTTTCAGCACCTCCGCGAATCGATCTGAACGGGCAATACGCATGGTGGGAAAGGCGGAGCTGAGAAGTCCACTCTGCTTGAGACAGGCGTGGGTGACGGTAATGATAATCTTGTCCTGGTTGTTGATTACCAGGGACTTCCACCACTGGAATACATCATCAGATATTTCCTGCATGGGAGTTCGTTTCTCGTCCGACATCAATATGAAAAGTATGTTGCCATTCCTCGAGGCGTAATGTAAGGGCTTGCCGATATTCTTCATGAAGGCTTCAAGGTGACGTGCCTCGTGGTTCCCGGCAATTTCCAGCCAGCAGGGGGTATTCAGTTTTTTCCTGGTTTCAAGAAATGCCTGGTAATAGACAGCCGCCTCTTTCTTTGCGTATACAATATCACCGGGGACAAGGCCGATATCCACCCGGTTATAGGCGGTGGCCATGTCATCTACCGCCACCTGGTAATATTTCAATTCACTCAAGTTTTCCGGCTGCATGTCAGAGTGACACCAGATTCGGGTCAGGTTGCCCTGTGCCGCATTAGTCGTATCCTTTTTAACAGTGCCCCCGCAGGACAACAGCAGAACTGAGATCATAAAAAGGGAAAGTCCCCGTGATCTCCATCCTGCCGCTGCTAAAAAACATATACCCAGAAACAGGGATATGAGGGGGGCAAGCCAAACACTTATGAAATCATGAATACGGGCGTTCCCGGGGTCATCAGGGGTATACAGTACTTTAACAGTGTCACCCTTATCGTAAGGAGGGGGGTTGGCGGCATGGGTGGACTGAAAGGTTATAGTGGTACCCCCTTTCGTGGTGAATTTAATTACAGGCGCGTAAAGAACTCCACCTGAGCTTTCAATGTCGGCAGGAATATCTACAAGGGCGATAACCTCACCGGAAGCTGTATGGGCATCTTCTATAAATCTTCCCGTTGATATGTAGAAATATACCGATGCCGCCACAAGAAGTATTCCGGTTACAATAAGTATCAGTTGGGTTCTTTTCTTTTGCTGCTTCATTATTTTTTGTCCGGATCGGGGAATCGGGGTTTTTCGTTATTCAGGAAGGCGGTAATTCCATGGTAGCATTCTCCAGAAGTGATAAGGCTGGTTGCCTCGTCGGTTTCTACCTGCAGGGCGTGTCCCTGGGGCAGGTCGGCTGCCTTCCTGATTACGCTGAGGGCGTGACGTACCGCCCGGGGGCCATTTTCGGCAATTTGTTCTGCCATCTGCATGGCCTCTTCAAGCACCCCGCCCGGCGCGCTTGTCCTGTTTACCATGCCCATGGAAGCGGCTTCACTGGCATCTATCTCCCTGGCGGTGAGTATGAGGTCTGCCGCTCTGCTGGCCCCGATCAGCCTGCTCAGTGCTACCCCCCCGCCCCAGTCGGGCATAAGGCCAAGCCGGGTTTCTGAAAAACAGAACACTGCGGCGGGGTCAAGTACTCTTAAATCACATCGCGCGGCCAGTTCGGCACCACCCCCGTAGGCACTGCCGTTAATGGCCGCGATAACCGGAACCGGCAGAAAAACAAAATTATCCACCGCGGTTCTTATCCTGCCAATAAGGGCTTCAACAGGTCTTCGCTGGTGGTTTTGTACTGCCTCAACCAGGCGGGAAACCTGTGGATTTTCCGGGTTCACGTCAAACCCCGCGCTGAAGGCGTTGCCGGCGCCGGTTACGATTACCACCCGCGGAGAGTTCTTCTTTAATTTTGCGGTGACATCTTCAAAGGCGTCCCACATCTTCTCATCGAAGGCATTTTTTTTATGGGGGCGGTTCAGGGTAACAACAGCTATATGCCCCCTGTATTCAAGTTCTATCGAGTGATTTTCCATGGTAATATTATCCCGGTTTAAGAGATGAACTTGTTACTAAAGGTTTCACTGTATACGAATTCTTTCAATTCCTTTCGGGGAGGCCCCTGTTTGGCGGTGACGGCCGGCTCTCCAAGGGGAAGTATCACCACTGGTGTATACTTCTCCGGCACTTTGAGAACCTCTGCACATTGTTTTTGGTCAAATAAACCTACTATCACCGTGCCAAGCCCCATCTCGTGGGCTTTTAAACAGAAATTTTGTGTTGCCAGTCCAAGATCGAACATGTACCAGTTAGAAAGGGGGGTTACTTCTTTACCTTCTTTACAGCCGGCAACACCTTTTTTCGCGCACGCGACTACCAGAACACTGGCAGCCAGTGAGCATTTACGTGCCGGGTTGGTTTCCGAATAGGTTTCCACCAGTTTTTCTTTAAGGGACGGGTCACGTACAATGACGAATTCCCAAACCTGTGTATTGGCCCATGACGGGGCCCAGCGGGCTGCTTCAAGCAGCTCACGAATCTCTTCATCGGTAACTTTCTTCTCTGTGAATTTTCTGATACTTCTTCTCGTCAGAATGGCTTCGTTCAGTTCCATTACAAATCTCCTTTATCAAAAAAATAACAGGTACAGGGTATCCTATAATACTGGATATGCAATAAAAATTTTACTCGAATATTAACTGTTGGAGTGATATAAGTAGCAATAAATTTGACGTTTGGGGAGTGATACATGGCTGAAAGAGTAGCTACTATTAAGCTGGCCTCATGGATCGGGATAACAGGTAACGCGTTTCTTGCCCTGCTGAAAATAATCGCGGGGCTTATTTCGGGCAGTCTCGCGGTGGTAGCTGATGGTATTGACAGTGCTACCGATGTTCTTGGTTCGGTGGTTACCCTTTTTACCGCTGTTATAATCAACCAGCCACCTGACCGGGAGCATCCTTTCGGCCATAGCAGGGCCGAGACGCTGGCTACGGCTGTACTTGCATTTATTATCTTTTTTGCCGGCGCACAGCTTATGCTGACCACGGTGAGAAGTTTTATTGGAGGTGAGACCCCCACTGTGCCTTCAATCCTGGGGGTATACGTAATAATTATATCAATCGTGGGAAAGATGCTGCTTGCCCTCTCGCAGTATTATTTGGGAAAGAAAGCGTCAAGCCCCATGATCATTGCCAACGCGAAGAATATGCAGAATGACATCCTTATCTCCGCGGGTGTTCTGGCGGGACTCGGGTTTACCATCTATTTCAAGCTTCCCATTATTGACCCGATAATTGCCACCATCATAAGCGTTATGATAATGAAAACCGCGGTGCAGGTATACATGGATACCAACAGGGAGCTGATGGGGGGAGGGATAAGCCCGGCAATCTATAGCCATGTAAATGATGCCGTGAGAAATACAGTGGGGGCGACAAATCCTCATCGCATGCGTGTGCGCAAGATGGGGGAATATTATTTTATAGATATTGACATCGAGGTTGCGGAGCACCTGAGTGTGAAAGACGCGCATCAAATAGCGGTTGCCGTAGAAGAAGAGATAAAGCAACGCATCCCCAACGTGTATGATATAATGGTACATATAGAGCCTGAAGGTAACCTTGAAGAGATGGAAAAGTTCGGGCTTTGCCCTGACGATGTGGATAAGCTGTGAGGGGAATAGCAAATTACATGCGAAAACCCACGGCAGCGCTCATCTCAAGGTTCCCTTCCTCCAAATTACACGTGGCATCTATACCTACGGCAGGTATGGCGATCTTTTTCAGGTAGAGCCTGAATCCGCCGCCGGGACCGTAAAAGTACGTGGTGGTGCTTTCTGTTCTGCTGTACATGCCGTTTTCCCAGTATCCCTGCACGGTGATGGTTCCCCATGAAAGGTAGAGCAATGGAATTTCATACGCGATAAACCCGCCCGCATAAGAATCTGCAGGTATCTGCTCTGGTGGCAGCGCCCTGAAACCGGGTTTTCCGCCAATGCGTTCTTCAAAGGCATCGGGCATGTCGCCGGTGCCCGCGTGTCCGTAGAATTTGACAAGATGATCAAAAAATCCTCCGAAAGAATAAACCAGGCGGGACTCCACGCTGTCATATTCTGCGCCGGTTGATCCAAGGGGTATACCATGGGTGTAATCAGTTCTCAGGTATACCCCTTGAAGAAATGTTCCGGTATGACGCATGGTATCAATCCTCAGGGATAATCCCTGTCCCAGTGCCCTGGCGTCTGGTATGTCATTTTTTGTGGTATCAACACGATTATACACATCAGTGTTATGATAATTGCCGGTTAAGGATACTGTAAGCACATCAAAAAACTGGTAACCCAGGGAATACCCTGCCTTTTGCAGGCGGGCATCATACTGTTCATAAACCTCTCCTTTAGCATCGGCGTTCTCATAACGGTAATCGCTTATCTCTGTAAATATACTACCGGTATAATTTGACGAACCGATGTGTGGGGCGATAATGCCGAGATTTGTTTTCCAGCCGTAAGTGGAGTAGATGCCGCCAACGAACAATTTCTTGTTAAGGCCAAGCATGTTCATGTCCATCAGGTAAAAACCGGCCATGCTGTTATTGCTGTTTGAGGAGGCAAAGGGCATGGGAATCAGTGTCCATTTTTCCCGGGCGTGGATATGGATGATGGCGTGATCTTCGGAAATAACAGTGTCAATTGTTACCTCGCTGAAAAGACCTGACTTCATCATACGGTTTTTACACGCCACGGGGTTAAACTCTGAAAGCCTGTCCCCTGGCCGTATCCCGCAGAGATGTTCGACGAGTGAGTTTTTGCTTCGTTTTAAACCGGTCACATTTATACGTGTTATAACCGGGTCGACAGGTATTGTTGATTGTATGGATGTTTCAACTGGCGTATCTTTGGCCGGTTCGGTTTCAGCGTGTAGCTGATGGGGCAAAAATAATGCAGCACACATGATGCTTACAATAATAAAGAAGAATGCTGATAATAGTATTGTGTAAACAATTCGCATGGTTTTGACAAATCTCCTTTCTGTCAGTATAGCGAACTATTCATTTTTATTCCGAAAACTCCCGCAATTTTCGCTGTTAATCCCTTAATATCTTCGGCGATGTGATAAAAAGACGGCACAAGAAGCAGTGTTATGATGGTGGCAAATATCAGCCCATAGCCGAAGGCCAGTGCCAGGGGTGCAACATGATAGTTTTTCTCTCCTATTCCGTAAATACTTGGCATGAGTCCCAGAACAGTGGTGCCAGTGGTAAGGATCACAGGGCGAAGTCTCAGCATTGATCCTTTCACAACCGCGTCAACCATGTTCTTCCCCTGGTCTCTTTGAATGTTTATAAATTCAACCAGTGTGACGGTGTTGCTGACGATGACACCTGAAAGACTGAAAAGGGCAAGGGCTGTCATAAAGCTCATTGGCTCACCATGGGCGAACAGTGCGAATATAACCCCCACAAGGGAGAAGGGAATGGCACTCATTACCACAAAGGGAAAGAGCATTGAACCGAAGAAAGCAGCCAGTACAATATATATAACAAGCAGGGCTACCTGGAAAAGGCTTCCAAGTTCAGCCATGCTCTCGCTGGTTTCTTCATGTTCTCCGCCGTAAGATACATTATATCCCGGGTACTTCGATTCGAGGTCAGCGAATTTCTGCTGCAGGTTGTTGTTGATCTTTACCGAGGTGGTTTTCTCCGTATCAACGTTTGCCTGCACCTGTATAACGCGCTTGTAATCCAGGCGGTTGATCTGCGCATACCCGGGTGACTTGTTCACATGGGTGACAGCCCCAAGGGGGATAAGACCTCCCCTGTTATTGGATATCTTCACCTCGTTCAGGCTTTTCATGCGTTTTCTTGCCCTGTCGGTAAACCTTACCCTGATGCCGATCTCCTCTTCACCTTCCCGGATACTTGATGCTTCAACTCCTTCGAAAGACGCGTGTATGGCCTGGGCAATGTCTTTTACAGAAACCCCCGTTCTCCCGGCGGTCAGTTCATTGACACGGTACCGGTATTCGGTCTTTCCCCTTTCAAAATCAGTTGAGATGTCATAGACCCCTTCAAGAGTTTTCAGGTGATCAGTATAGTAACTGGCGATCTTCAGCATGGTGTCAAAGTCTTCTCCCCTGATCTCCACGTTTACCGGCTTGCCTACGGGAGGACCCGACTCGTCAACCTCAACCTTGATGCCAAGCTCTGTTGATAGTTTTCCTTTTTCCCTGGATTGGTCTATCTTCTGCCGCAGTTCGCCAGCGATATCGGCTGCAACTCGTTCCCTGTCCCTCTCCGGTGTCAGGTAAAGAAAGAGGGTGGACTTGTGTGTACCATCACCGGGCTTTGGATCCAGGCCGAATGGTACCTCGGTTCCCACCCTTGCGTGTAATGCTTCCAGCTCGCCAGCAGGCAGTTCAAGAATGGAACTTTCAATAACTTTCATCTGTTGCAGGTTGTACTCGAGGTTTCTGCTGTTGGGTAGATACGTCTTTATTTCGATTTTCTCTGATCCGCCGCCAGGTGAAAAAACGAACCCTATCACCGGGATCAATGCCACCGATATTACCAGCAATACAACGAGGATGGAAATGGTAATATAGCGATGCCTGAGTGCAATTCGCAGAAATGACATGTACCCCAGCTGAACCCTGCTGAAAAAACCGGAGGCAAGTTCATCGTCCTGCTCATCCTTTCCACTTTTATCATCTCGATGGGTAGTATCTGAATGAAACATGTTCAGGTACGATGGAAGAAAGAACAGTGCAACAAACCAGGATGCAGCAAGTGAGATCATCACTACCAGGGGTATGAATTTTATGAACTTACCCATAATACCGGTGAGTATGAGCAGCGGCATAAATGCTGCTGAGATACACAGGAAGGTGACGGTAACCGGCCATACAACCTCGTTCACCCCCTTGAGTATGGCTTCACGGCGTGGAAGCCCCTTTTCCAGGTAACGGTGGGCATTTTCGGACACAACGATTCCGAAATCAACGATCATTCCCAGCACCATGATCATACCGAAGAGGCTTATAACATTTATGGTCACGTCCAGTGCCTGCATCCCGATAAAGGCGATGAGAAAAACCAGTGGAATAGACGCGGTCATCAGGGTGGACATTCTCCAACCGAGAAATATGAAGAGTATCAGTGCCAGCAGGGCAAAACCGGTAACGGCATTGGTGAGCACGGAGTTTATGTTGTTCCTTGTGTATTCACTGGTATCGTTATACATGTCTATGACCACTGACTCGTCATGACCGTTATGGAAGCCGGTTATACCCGCCTTGAGCCTGTCGGCCAGGTTTATCTCGTCAGCGCTTCTCTTTTTCCATATCTTGAAAATTACAGCCTGCTGTCCCTGGTAGCGCTCGTATATATCGGGCTCCTCGAATGTGTCAGTAACATGGGCCAGGTTCTTAATCCTGGCTGCGAAACCGACATCATTTGCCATTACAACGGTATTACCCACTTCCTTCACATTTCGGTATTGTCCCTTTGTTCTTAAAACATACTCGTTTCTGCCTATGCGCAGCGATCCACCAGGGAGGTCTATGTTCCTGTTTGCAAGCACACCGATCACGTTGTTCATACCTATCCTGTATTTTTCCAGGGCATCGGGGTTTACTTCTACCAGGTATTCACGATCGTAAAAGCCAAGGTCTTCCACTTCGGCTACACCAGCAAATTCATAAATGAAATCCTCCAGTTGGTCAGCAATATTCCTCACCCTGGAGTAGGAGACAGTCTCATCCTTCCCGTGTATGGCACAGTATAGTACCTCGGTTTTGTCAGTGGTTATTTCTTCAACAAGGGGAGTTTCTACATTTTCAGGAAGGTCTTCAACCAGGTCAACCGCGTCCTTGATATTCTGCACCACCTGGTCTTTATCAGGTGCGTGCTCGTCAATATAGACGGCGATAACGGATACGTTCTCGATGTTATAGGAACGTACCTTGTCCAGCCCGTCCACCTCTTTCAATTTTTTCTCGATGGGGATGGTAACAAGGTTTTCCAGCTCATCAGGGGCTCCTCCGGGATACACAGTAGTTATGCTTACCATGTCAAAGCTGACTTCCGGGTATGCTTCCCGGTTAAGGCTGAATATGGCTGTTATACCGATAACGGCGATAAGCGCCACTGTCAGGTTGATGAGGAGTTTTTTCTCAATTAGATACTTGATTACTGCTATCATTTTGGCTGTCCACTGGATGGATTAAATGTATATATAAAAGCATTCTTACTATCATACCAGGAACTTTCTCTTCAAGAAGAAAATAACTTTGAGACCAATTTTTGTAATCCATTCTCCATATCAACATTCACCAGGTACAGGGAAGGTATAAAGAATAGTGTCAAAAATGACGCGAAAAGCAATCCATATGCCATTGCCATGACCGTGGGAACAATTGAAGCTGCATTCCCACCGATCCCATACACGGTTGGAAGCAGGGCTGCAACAGTGGTAATTGTTGTAAGTATAATAGGGCGTAACCTCTGTTTTGCTCCTTCGGAAATCTGGCCAATAAGAGCTTCCCGGTCTGGTGTCCTGTTTCTCTTATATTCACGGTTGATAAACTCAACCATGAGTATACTATCGTTTACTACCACGCCGCTGAGACCGATGATGCCGATTATCCCCATAAAATTCAACGGTATCCCGTGCAGGGTAAAGGCGGTAAGTACACCTATAAGGCCGAACGGAATAACGGAAATGATAATAAAAGGTTGTGTAATTGACCGAAAGAGGAACACAATAAGCAGGTATATTGCAATAAGTGCAGTTCCAAAGGCAATTGCAAGGTCTCTCATTGCTGTCCCGGATTCCTTAGCTTCACCTGCGTATACAAGGTATGTGCCAGGATACTTTTCAGAAATATCACTAAATGCACGCTTAACCTTCATTGTCGCCTGGCCGGAAGTGATGACGTCTTCATTTACATTTGCACAGATGGTGATGGCCCGCTCACCGTTGTAATGGTGGATTGCGCTTTTACCTGCTCTCCTTTCAAGACTGGCAAATTCACCAATGCGGATAAGCTTTCCCGTGCTGTTTGGAACCAGGAGGTCAAGAATGAATGATCGATCATTTTTGTATCGTTCATCCACCTGTACCTTGAAATCGACATCGTCGTCGCTGTATTGTACATAGGTGGCATCAGTTCCTTCAAATGCAGTGTATATGGTGGATGCGACAGTATTTACTGTAATACCATATTGGGCCATGAGATCATAATTAAAATTAACTACCAGTTCGGGTTTCCCGGCTTTCTGATCATCATCGAGGTCTTTGATGCCGTTGATGCCGCCCAGGTATTGCTTTATCTCATTTGTAACAGATTGAGCTTCCTGATCATTACTGCTGATCACCTTTATGTCTACGGGACTTCCGGTGGGAGGACCTTTCTTCTCTTCATTTATGGTAATCGTTTGGAAAGCGGGAAGTGCCTCTGTATTAATTCTGTTCCGGAGTTCTTCGGCTATTTCTGATGCCCAGCGGTCTCTATCAGTTACAGGCACCAGTTTCACCTGAACAGTAGACCAGTTTTCATGGTTCCCTTCCAGGTTAATATTTGCACTTGCATGACTTCCGATAGTACTGGAAATGGAAACAAGCTCCTTTTCAGGTATGCTCTCAATGACCATATCCTCTATGGCTGATGTGTACCTCTCGGTATCATCCAGGGATGTTCCGGGAGGTGCAACGCTGTCAACGAATATCTTCTCATTGCTGTTATCCCAGAATAGTACGAAGCCTTTTAAAGTTTCATTGGAAAAAACAATGCTGCCTGAAAGGAGAAACACGAATAACATGATGACCCCATAACGGTATTTAAGAGTCTTACTCAGTACCTTTTTGTACCTGCGGGCAATCGGTGAAAACCATTTTCCCGCTTCTTTCTTTGCGGGCTTGCCTGCTGCCAGGTGATTGGGGAGAATGAAAACCGCTTCAAGCAGGCTGAACAGTAATGTTGCGGTGATCACGATTGGATAGACCCTGATAAACTTGCCCATGGTCCCCGTAATGCCAAGTATGGGAAGAAAGGCCACGATAGTGCTGAGTATGGTAACGGTTACCGGTCCTATGACCTCCTTGACCCCGGATATAACAGCTTCCATTGAATCCATACCTGAATTTCGTTTCTCAAAGATCACCTCGGCAATGACAATTGCATCGTCCACCATCATTCCAAGTACGGTAATTATGGCTCCCAGGCTCAACATGTTCACACTGATGCTGCTGATATTCATAAAAATAAGCACCATGAACATGCAGAATGGAAGGCTGAAGGCAGTCCAGAATGAGGTGCGCAAGTCCAGGAATATCCTGAGCACGATAAGTATCATTAAAAAACCGATAAGGGCGTTATTAAGAACAACATCGATAAGGGATTGAACAGAGACAGAATCATCATCAACAACCGTATATTCAAACCTGTCATTGAACTGTTTCTCTTGTTCTTTAAGAAATGTCTCAATGTTTTGTGCCGTGGTAATTATGTCAGCGTTTTCCTTTTTCTTTATAGTGAGGGTGACTGCCTTTTTCTTATTTATTCGTACACGGATATCCTCGTCTTCAAAATCATCTTTTACATTTGCAACGTCTTTTATATGCAAACGTTTTTGCTCAAATCCTGAACGTATGATCACGTCACGAACATCCATGGGATCGTTGAACTGGCCAATGGTGACTATAGAGTTTTCCTTTTGTAAAGATTGTACAGTACCTCCAGTCTGGCGAATATTACGTGATCGTATGCTTTCAACTATCTCGGATAGCGAAACGTACTGTGCCTTCATCTTATCCGGCAAAACATTTATATGGATTTCTCGTTCCCGGTATCCGCTTTTACTGATTTCGCTAACACCATCAACACGGCGCAACTGGTCTTCAAGCCTGTCGGCCATTTTATAAAGTTCACTGTTGGTAACCTCTTTTCCATTCACCGGTGAGATGCTCAGGGTGTATACGGGTTTCAGCTTGGGATTCATGTTTATTACTTGTAGGGACTCAACCTCATCGGGTATCTCATCTATGTTTGAAACAGTAATATTTCTGAAAACTTCGTCTTTGGTCTCTTCCTTCGATGAGTCGTCAAGGTCCTGGTCAAGTTCAATGATTATTCTGCCGCCGTCATCGGTTGCGATTGAACGGTATTCTTCGACGCCGCTAATAGCATCAAGCTCATCCTCAATTGGTATAAGGGTGTTCAATTCAACGTCCTGTGCTGAAGCGCCGGGATACACGATATTGATGATCATGGCGTCAACGTCTGTCTGTGGAAAAACTTCCCTGCTGATATTCCTGCTGCTTGCCAGCCCCAGCAGTACAATAACTATTATTATAAGATTAATTAGTAACTTGTCTTTTGCGAAATACCGTAATACTTTTTCCATTCTGCTATCCCTTATTTTGTCAGGTCCCTGTAGTCAATATAAAGACCGATAATCTGTAGCTGCTGTTCCAGTATGGTTAATCGTTCACTTGCTATACTATTTTCAGTTGCGATGAGGTATTGCAGGTCAAGTCGTGCCTGTGCGTATTTTTTTCTTTCTGTTTGCAACTGGGATTTAAGTGTATTGAGATTCTCTTCCCTTGTCTGTATTACCTGCCTGTACCCTTCCACCGATTCCAGCAGTGAGTTTAATCTTTTCAGGTAACTGTTGGCTGATGACTGGTGCTGCTTTTCCAGTTCCTCCAGTGCCAGTCGTGCTTCTTCTATGTCCGCTTCGGCGTTGTGATTTCCCAGCGGGTAGGAAAACTCGAATCCTATGGAATAATCGGTATCATCAAGTTGTTCGGTAGCACCGCTGAAAGTTTCATCGTAATTTTTCCTGGTAACTGATCCCACAAGGTTCAGAGATGGAAGTGAACTGTTTTGCTTAACTCCCAGGCTATATTTCATCTTTTCGATATTTTTTCGTAAGATTTGACTTGTAGTAGTTGTATCGTAAGATACCGTTGAGTAATTGTATTCCACGGCCCTTTGAAACATCTCCTCCATTTGCTTTCTGTCTGACCTGTATTTTTCCATTTCAATGTATATACCCAGTTCTTTCTCTATGGAGTTTAACTGCATTCTGTATTGTTCTAACTGAGTCTTGTACTGCAAAACCGACGAGTGGGCATTCTGTATGTCATCATTCTCTGCAAGTCCCGCACGTGCCTTTCTTCGGACAGTGGATTCGAGTGACAGGGCGTTATTGATCGTTTCAGCCATAATCTCCGCAGCACGGGTGAAAAAAAGCCAGTCGAAATACAGTTTCCTGTAATAGTTCATCACTGACCTGTCATCTTCTTCTCGTTGCAGTTTCTGTATCTCCAGTTTCATAAGTGCATCATTTTCGGCGTACCGGTCCAGTATTCCGAAGGCGTTGTTCAGCAGCGGCTGGGTGATGGAAGCGGTTACAGAGGGCTGGTATGTATCGTAGGTTACGGATTGAGGCTGTGAGGAAAGAGTACCTTTCATGCTGGTCTGTGAATAATTTATACCGGCCGAGATCCGTGTTCCCGTTGGTGCAATGATACGCTCGATACCAGTGTAGGCGTTATAGCCTTCTGTATGGTCTATGTCAAAGATAGTTGCACCCGTGGTGTATTCTTTCTGCCGGTAATATTGTGTTGAGCCGGTTAGCGTGGTATCGTGCACCTTCTTTGCACGGTTAAGTGTATTCTCTGATTTTTTAACCTGTAACAGGTTGGTCTTGATCTCGGGAAGCTTTGCCTGTACTTGTTCAAGGTAGCTTTCATATGTAAGAGTTTCTTTATTGTTACCTGATTTACCCGTTTCACCGGCTGATAACATGGCCGGCCCTATTAGTGTCATTATTATAATAATACCTGTTGTCTGCTTCATGGACATCCTCCTGGATAACTAACAGGTAAAAATATAGGCGGGATTTTAATTAAATCGTCCTCCCTCGTGAGGGAGGACGAAAATTATGATGCTTCAGGCTGTTTTTTGCGATATTCGGTGGGTGTTAGACCTGTTGATTGCTTGAAGATGTTATTGAAGGCTGACTTTGAGTTAAAGCCGGAGTCGAGGGCAATGTTCAGTACTGTATACGAGGAATATGCCTGATCCGCCAGCATTGCCTTTGCGTTCTTAATACGGTACTCGTTAATAAAACCGTAAAAGTTCTTATCCAGGTGTCTGTTGACGACAATGGAGAGGTGATGGGCTGGAATCTCCAGCTCTTCTACCAGGTCCTTAAGGGTGAGACCTTCCTTAAGATAAGGTTTTTTTTCTTCCATGTATGTCAGGAGGATATCAAGGTACCGTTTTGCGGTTGTGTTGTCCAGGCTGTGTTTGCCATATTTTCCTGTTGAACTTGTTTCCGGTTCAGCATCGAAGCCTGCTTTTACTTCTTCTTCCAGTTCATCCATAAGCCTGGTATCGTTAAAAATATCAGGCTGACGAAGCACATAAAAAGCCGTTGTGAAGATGGTAATAACATTAAGAATTGCAGGAATGATCATAGCAGGGCCGTTGGGTCCGGGTTCTACCGCTGTAAGTGTGTGTATCCAGTAGTAGATATTCATTGAAAAGAAAATAGCAAGCGTAAGACCCAGTATTAGCCTGAGCCATGTAAGCCTGAGCCTTTCAATATCCGAAAAGAATTCCCTGGCTTTGCCGGTAAACCGGATGAGCAGGTACCACGAATAGATGGTATAGGAAAGACCTGACACGGCACCGAAGCCGATTGTTGGTATTATAAAGTATTTAAAATGGTGCAACAGGGCCAGTTTGTTTGCATGTGAAATATACGACAGGTCTGGCAATTCTTTGTATATGATAATAACATGTGTTAAAAGCAATAAAACGAAGGGGATGAAATGAAATCCCTGCCTTTTCCAGTTAATGGATTTTCCCATCGTCATTGAATGGGTATACAGGTACAACAGGGGGCCAAAAAGTGTGATTGACGGTAGTCCAACTGTGCCAATAAAAAAAGCTGGTACCACCATGTCCCTGGACATGAAATACCGGCCCAGCATGCTGATGGACATGGTAAGCAGGAATACAGCCAGTATCCTGTTAGAAGTACGGTTTTCTTCTTTCAATAGCAGTATGAATCCCAGGAATAATCCCTGGGATGCACCAACAATAAGTAGTGTGGAAGTTAATTCAAGCATTGTTCTCCCTAGAATATAGCGTACAGCCCCAGCTGTATAAGTATGAGCAGGGTGGCCCAGATACGCAGGTCACGCCAGTTGCTGTTGTCGGGAGCTCCCTGGTAGATGAAGCCGCGCGGCAGTACCCATGCCATCAGCAGTATACCGCCGAAGATGACTGCGGCACCGATCTTTGCCGTCCACAGCGGCAGTGAATGTATGAAATCAATCATGGCTAAGCACCTCCGGTACGGTTTTTGAGTAGGTAAGGTTTACCAGCTCCTGTTCGGTTTTAGGCGTGGTGAAACTGCTGATTATAATGAGGGATGTAACCGATATGATGAAACTCCAGAAGGCGATATACAGCATATTGATGTTCCAGCCCCCCGCTGCCTGCGCGGCTGCGGTAAAACCAAGACTTGTAAGCAGGGACGGCAGTCCCATGATGAGGGATGTGCTAACCCCTATCACCAGGCTGTAGAGTCCCGCTTTTGCGGTCATCTTTTTGCTGAGTATGCCAAGCAGTATGAGTGCAAGCATGGGCCCCTGGAACAAAGACAGGGTGAACTGTACGAACACGTAAATCCCTTCAAACTTCGCTGTCAGCGGCGCGCAGAAGATACCGATGATGAGCACCATGAAGGTGAATATCTTGCCAAGTTTCAGGTCGCGAAGCTCGTGTGCCCCCCTGCCGGCCAGCACCCCGATGATGTCACGGGTTATCATTACCGACGCGGAATTCATGGTGGAGTCGATTGAAGACTGCAGTGCGGCAATGAAGGCCACGAACATGAGGCCGGAAAGCCCAACCGGCAGTATATTCTTGATAACCCAGGGGAGGGCCTGGTCCTGGTTGTCAAGTCCACCCTGCACCATGGTGAGGGCAAGGAGTCCGGGCAGCACGATGAGGAAGGGGACGAAGGTCTTGGCGATAGCGGCAAGCATCATGGAAGCCCGCCCGTCCCACTCACTTCGTGCCCCCAGTGTTCTCTGCAAGATAGCCTGGTTGGTACACCAGTAGGCTGGTGAGAGCACCATGCCAAGGCCAAGTATTACCCCCGGCCATGGGAAAAACTCGTGGTCTGCGGGCAGAAAGGCCTTCAGGTGTGAAGGGTGCTCTGCCTGTATGGTGGCGATGAAATGGTCAAGTCCACCTGCTTCGCTTATGCCAAGTACTGCCACCGCGATGGCACCGGTGAACATGATGACAAGCTGAATGGAGTCGGTGATGGCCACCGCCCCCAGGCCCCCTGAGATAGTATAGAATCCAACAACCGCGGCGGTTACCAGTATACTGAAATACACGGGCCATCCCAGGTACGTCTGCAGCATGAGGGCGGTTGCCCAGAGAAATACCCCCACGATGATGATGGAAAACAGGGTGAGAATTACGGCTGATATTACCCGTACCGCGTCGCTGTAGCGCTTGCCCAGGTATTCGGGAATTGAAAAGACCCCCGCCCGCCAGTAAAATGGAATAAAGATGAATGCCGATAAGATCATGGCGGGGATGGCGCCGATCCATTCGAAGTTTGCCTGGGCTATGCCGATGCGGTAGGCACCGCCGGCAGCCCCCACGTAATCGTTAGAGCCGATATTGGTGCCGATGATGGACATCCCGATGATCCACCAGGGGAGTGAACGCCCTGCCAGGAAGTAATCACTTGATGTCTTGATGCGCTTGCCGAAGAAATAGCCGAAAACGGTGATGCCGGCCATGTAGGCGATAATAAGACTGACATCAACCCAGTGTATACTGGTTTCAGAAAAAGCAAAAAAGTTTTCGAACATGGCGTCCTCTGATGTGATAAATGATTATGAACGTGATTTACAGCCTGATGCAGTATTAAATCGGTGTCGAGGTAATGTCAAATGGATTATTTGAGTGAGAAGTGAGAGGTGAACAGTGAACAGTTTATTACAGGAATATGCTTCTGATCACTGCTCACCCTTCACTTCTCACTCAAACTACATATTATCTGCTACTGCCTGGCCGAATTCTGAGCACTTGAGCAGTGTGGCGCCTTCAAGCTGTCGTTCCAGGTCGTAGGTGACCGTTTTGTTGCTTATGGTTTTCTCAAGGGCGCTGATGAGGGTGTCGGCGGCTTCTGTCCATCCCAGAAAGCGCAGCATCATCTCACCCGAGAGTACCAGGGAGCTGGGATTCACCTTGTCCTGGTTTGCGTACTTGGGGGCGGTACCGTGGGTTGCTTCGAAAACCGCCTCGTTATCGCCGATATTGGCACCGGGTGCCATGCCAAGACCCCCCACCTGGGCGGCCAGCGCGTCTGAGATGTAGTCGCCGTTTAAGTTTGGTGTGGCGATCACGTCGAAGTCGGTTGGCCGCAGAAGCACCATCTGGAAAATGGCATCGGCGATCCTGTCCTTGATGACGATCTTGCCTTCGGGTTGTTTGCCGTCATACTTGTCCCATAACTCATCTTCGGTGATGGTTTTCCCGGCAAATTCTTCTTTTGCCAGCTGGTAGCCCCAGTCACGAAAGGCACCCTCGGTGAATTTCATTATGTTTCCCTTGTGCATAAGGGTGACGCTTTTGCGATTATTGTCGATGGCATATTCAATGGCCCTGCGGACGATGTTTTTTGTATTGGTGATACTGATGGGTTTTACCCCAATGCCGGCATCATCAGGAAGGGTGCATCCCATCTGGCTGTTAAGAAAGTCTTTCACTTTCTTTGCCTCGTCGGTTCCCTGCTGCCATTCAATACCCGCGTAGAGGTCTTCCATGTTTTCCCTGAAGATTACCATGTCTACCAGTTCTGGCTTTTTCAGGGGGCTTGGCACCCCTTTCATGTATCGTACTGGCCGCACGCATGAGTAGAGTTTCAACTGATGCCTGAGGGCAACGTTAATGCTGCGGATACCGCCGCCAACGGGGGTGGTAAGGGGACCCTTGATGGCAACCTTGTATTCTTTTATCATTTCAACGGTTTCTTCTGGCAGCCATTTGCCGGTCTGGTTGTAAGACTTTTCTCCGGCCAGGATTTCTTTCCACTCGATTTTCCTCTTTCCGCCGTAGGTCTTTTCAACCGCGGCATCAAGAACCAGCCTTGTGGCTTTCCATATATCCGGGCCGGTGCCGTCCCCCTCTATAAAAAGAAGAATGGGATTGTCGGGTGTGGTTATTTTGCCGTTTTCATACGTTACTTTTTCTGCGCTCATAGTGTAACTCTCTTATATGGTTTTTAGTGTTATATTCAGATTGCCTGATTTTTTATTGCGGTAGTGAAAAAAAAACTGGTAAATGATTTTCTGTCAAGGTAAATACTGGTTTTTAGTAACTACTCAGCTGTCATGATTAAAAGATTTAATTACCGTGAAATGAATAAAAATATGATGGTTCCCCCCGCCGAAGGCGGGGGGGAACCATGTCTATATCTGTTCATTATATAGAAAATGATCTATATTCTGATAATAGCTGAGTAGTAACTGGTTTTATTTATGAGATGTGAAGGGTAAATGGTAGAACTATATTGACATTTTTAGTATTTTAAATTATACTGTAGTATACACAAAAACAAGGAGAAATCTTATTATGAAAGACTGTATCATAATCGGCGCGGGTCCCGCGGGGATGAGTGCCGCCATTTATGCCATACGGGCAGGACTTGACGTGCAGGTGCTGGAGAAAATTTCACCGGGTGGACAGGTGATGATGACCTACGAGATCGAGAATTATCCCGGTTTTGTTGATCCCATCGAAGGGTGGCAGCTTGCCAGCAACATGGAGAACCAGGCACGAAGGCTGGGTGTAGAAATAGAAAGCGCAGAGGTGAGCAGGGTACTGAAGACGAAAGACTACTTTGAGATAGCCACCACCGACGGCAGGATGCTTGATACCAGGACGGTTATATCTGCTACCGGGGCCTCGCTGAAGCGGCTGGGTGTTCCGGGAGAAAGCGAGTATACCGGGAAAGGGGTCTCATACTGTGCTACCTGTGACGCGGCTTTTTTTAAAGACCAGGTGACTGCCGTGGTAGGGGGTGGAAGTACCGCCCTTGAAGAGGCACTCTACCTCACCCGTTTCGCGTCGAAGGTCTACCTGCTGCATCGTCGCGACCAGTTTCGGGGACAGAAGATCTTACAGGACAGGGTGCTTTCTGAAGAGAAGATTGTGCCGGTTTATGATACCATGGTGACGTCCATAAACGGCGAGGAAAAGGTTTCTTCGTTAAGTATATACAACAGGAAAAAAGGGGAAAAAGAAGAGCTGAATGTGGACGGGGTATTTATTTTCGTGGGATATATCCCCAATACCGGTTATCTACCATCAGATGTGCTGGCTGAGAATGGTGAAGTGATCGTGGATTTACAAATGCGTACCTCCGTAGAAGGGCTGTACGCGGCTGGAGACCTGCGCAAGGCTTCACGACGGCAGGTGGTGATGGCGGCGGCCGACGGGGCTACGGCTGCAATAAACGCCTACGAACACGTTACAAACCTGGGATGGTAATTAGAAGTTTTTGCGCGTAAAACGGTGAAGGGCAGTGAGAAATTTTTCCCTGAGGTTCTCAATTCTTAGCGGATTAACTGACATGAATTCGTAGCTGAAGTCCTTTTCATTGAGAAATAGTGACCTTGAGATTGATATCCGAAGCATGGGGATATCCCCCCTGCCGTATTTTCCAAGGATAAAGCGGTTTCTGCGGGGTTCACCCGTGATGGCCCTGCCGGCGGCGGTGGTGTCCTCGTCCCTGAAACTTTTTACCAGTTCATTGGTGAGGTCTTCTGATAAATTTTCAGGGCAGGTACGTACCGTTTTATCCCGTGTTTCCACCCTGTCCTCGACAACGATAAGGGGACGTGGTTTGCCCGCATCAACGGCATTGGCCGGGGCAACAGGCATCATTGTGTGACATTCCAGCAGAATAGCAGGCTCCCCGGTTTTAATGATTTTGTCGATGGTGGCATGGAAGGGGAAATAATAGCGTTTCAGCATTGAGGCCAGGGCTATCTCGTCGGGAAAGCAGTTCTCCCTGAACACGTCCTTTCCGCCGGAGGTGTGTACCTTGATCACCCCGTCATCAGACACGGGGGGCATGCTGTAGGCCGGCCTGTCAAGGTCGATGAAAAGCCTTGATACCTGTGAATCGATAAATCCAAGTGTTTCACCCGACAGGTTGAATATCTCGTTGGCGCTTGTGTCGGCTTCCATGAAACAATCAAACTGGTTAAGAGTGGAGTAATCCGCCATCTCTTCGGGTACCTGGTATCCCCCGTGGGGTATTATTATAAAGGCCGGTATCTTCATAGTTACAAGCAGGTGCTGGTTACAGCTGACTGGTTAGATTCTGTATATCCATCATGCTGACAAAATTAATATTGACGGGATTGTAAGTAAAGCGTTAATTTCCATCATGCGTCTAAGTAAATGCAACAATTGAGGAGTGCTGTATATAATGAAACCATACAAGATTGATAAGGCAGGGGAAGATATACTGGAAATTCTTTATAATGATGCCACGGCTACCCCGGACGTGATAGCCAGTCAGCTGAATATCACATCACAGAAAGTTCAAAAGTACATAAAGAAATTCGAAGAAGACCGCATAATACTCAGGTATAAAACACAGATTAACTGGCAGCGAATCAAGCAGCACGAGGTACGTGCACTTATAGAGGTAAAGGTTGTCCCCGAAAGGGGCGTGGGGTTTGATTCAATCGCAGAGTCTATCTACAAGTTTCCCGATGTTACCTCGGTGTACCTCCTTTCTGGTGGATACGATTTGCTGGTGCAGGTTGAAGGACCCACCTTGAAGGACGTGGCACTATTTGTTTCAGAGAAGCTTTCGGTGCTTAAAAACGTGCAGTCAACGGTAACCCATTTTCTACTGAAGAAATATAAAGAAGATGGTGATATCCTGGTGGAGCAGGCTGATTCAAAGCGACTCCCCTTCAGTTTTTGATAATCGTGTCACTGTTGAATTCAATATACAGCAGGATGTATTCTCATTATGGTCCCCAGGGCTGGTGGCCGGGGGATACACCCTTCGAGATAGCGGTGGGGGCCATTCTCACCCAGAACGTGGCGTGGGTTAACGTATCAAAGGCTATTGCCAACCTGAAAGAAGAAAAACTGGTAACCCCGAAAAAACTGGCCGGCGCCGACCCTGATATTGTCAAATCACTTATCAGGCCCGCGGGGTATTATAATCAGAAAGCGCAAACACTGCGGGATTTTCTCAGCTGGTTTTCCAGGTACCGATACAGTTTTCCCATGCTGCAGAAAAGGGATACCGATGAATTGCGAAGAGAGCTGATTATGATAAAGAGAATCGGACCGGAAACAGCCGATTCCATATTACTGTATGCCCTGGAGAGAAAGCTCTTCGTTGTAGACGCGTATACAAAACGTATCTTCAGCCGGGTGGGTGTGCTAAATGAAGAGGAAGGGTATCAACAGGTGCAGGAGTTCTTTCATCGTGATTTTACAGGTGAAATACAGGAGTATAATGAATACCATGCCCTTATCGTTGCCCATGGAAAGGATGTATGCAAAAAGAACCCCCTCTGTGATCAATGCTGCATAAAAACTCTCTGTTTACAAAAGGGGGTTACCGGTTGATTCACTTCATGCGCAGAACCGAGCACATCTGGCCTATCCTGTTTGTTGCGGTATGCGGGTTATACCGGTCTATTCTCCATTTTCCATCTACTATGAAATTATACCTGTATTTACCATCGGTGATTCGTTTTTTCAGGCGCCAGATTCCATCAGGATCTTTTTTCAACAGGTCGTTTTCCGGATTCCACTTATTGAAATCTCCAACCAGTGATACCATGGAAGCCCCCGGGGCGTACAGGCGAAATTCCACGATATTTTTTCTTTTACTCACAATCCTGTAGGTAAGATGTGTTCCCTCGGGCTTCATGCTGTTTCGCACTATTGATACATATGATCCGGCCCCGTCGTCCGATTTATGAACATTCAGGGGATCGGCTATCCAGATGCCGTCGGCGCAAAGTTTATAACGTATCTTTTCATCACTGTCGTTACTTTCGATGAGATAATACCACACGCCGTGATCGCCCCGCTCCATTTTAACGGATGTCCAGTTATTGAAATCACCTGATATGGATACCGTAGAAGCCTGCCGGTTTTTGTAAGTGATAAGGGTTCCCCGTACCATTTCAGTTTTTTGATTATCTTTTGAAAACTTCATCATGGATACCTGTCGTGGAGATGAAGCTTCTTTCAAAAAACGCAGTGAATAGTATGTCCCTGACTCATTGGAGCCGTCACCCGGAAGGGAAAATGATAACAGGCAAAGCCCGACACAGGCTGCGCATACGTGTTTGGCAAATTTCATGCAGTGACCCCTGGTATGTAATTATTGAAAATAGATTTCATTGTTATATGTTATATGTCGATATTTGTAATGAAAATATTAAGTAAATACCCGGGAGTTAACGCGTATTCTTTGCGAGGGTGAAGAAAAAACTGGTTGATTTTTTATAAAAAATATAGTGCGTTAATTATGTCCCTTTTGTATATGTCTGTTTGTTCCTGTGTTATATTAATAATTATGAAAAAATGAGGCATGTGGCCGGTCAGATGGCAGAAAACGGTGAACACATAGAATACTCCCCCGAAGAACTTGAAGAAATTCAACGAGTAACTGAAGCGATACCTGAAACACTTGGTACCCTCAAATCGTTGCGGCAACAGGCCTCCGGTGTTAAGGAGCCTGCTTCCGGGACTGATGAATCTCCACAGTTTGAAGAAGAATCCGTACCTCAGGAAGATGCCTTTCAGTTTGCCGAGGATATCTCAGAAATGCCTGAATACCGGGAGGATGCCGGTTCCCTGTCATCCGAAGATGAACCTGTTGAAGATATTACCGGCCTGATTCACGAAATTGAGCCCGAAGAAGAGGCTGTGCAGCCCGGCGATGATATTTCTCAGCCAGAAGAAGAAGTTGAGCAGCCTGAAGAGGAGTTATTTGAACCCGAACCTGAAGAAGATATTTCACAAATTTCTGAAGAAGAGGCCTTTCCGGAAGAGCCAGAAGGTTTTTCCTTCGAGGAAGAAGAACCCGGCGTTGATACAGGAAAGGCAAGGTCACCCCTGGATGAACTGGGTGCTTTAACCGAAGGTGAACCGGAATCTGTGGATGAACAGGATATCCCCAGGGATATCATGGATGATGAGCCTGACTTTCCCGGGTTTGAAGAAGCTGCTGAAGAACCATCACCGGGACCTGCTGGTGTTGAACTGGAAGATGCCGAAACGGATATCCCCGACCTGTCTGATATATCCGCAGAAGAGATGGGAGATATGGCGGAGGCATCAGAAAGTGATCTCCCTGATATAGACATTGAAGACCTGTCAGATGAAGCCGCAGAGGCCGCCGACGAAATTCCCGAAGAATTGCCCGAAGAAACTCCTCCATCTGCCGAGATGGAGTCAATGCTCGAGGGAGTTGAAGCTCCGGATATTGAAGACCTGGGTGAAGGTGGCATCTCGCCGGCAGACGAGATACAGGAAGCCCAGGCCGAAGAAGGGCTGCCGGGTTTTGAAGATGAACCCCTTGGTGATTTAGGGTCGATGGACGATATTGACCGCGTGGTGGATGAAGAGCCCCTGCCAGAAGAACCTGATATTGGTGAAATTGAACCCCTCGACGAGGGAGTAGGCCCTGCTCCCGGGATGGAAGAAGGTGTAGAGCTTTCCGACCATGAATTGAAAAAGTTAAAAAAGGCTCTTTTCCTGTACCATCCTTCGTTGAGAAAGGCCATAAAGAATACCATACTGAATGATCGGCTGGCGCCACAGGAAACAAGGCAACTTGTAGACCTGATTATCGGGGGGAAACCAGAGGATAATGTCCGGCGATTTCTTGAAAAGAAACTGGGTATATCAATAGACATCTCCGAGGAAGAAGAACCATCCCGTCGTGTCCTCACCTCCCGTCCCGAATACAGCAGGGAGGGAATGGAGCGTCAGAAGAGGGTACTGCGAAATACAAAAATCGCAGGTATTGCCGCCCTCATCGCCTTTCTGTTTACCATTATCGGCTACCAGTACGTGTATAAACCGGTTATGGCAAAACGGTACATCGAAAAGGGTGTGGCCCTTATCCGGGAGCCGGGAGACCCGGTCAGTAAAAAGATGCAGGATTATAAAAAAGCTGAAGATCATTTTGCCAACGTCGATGAGAATTATGTTAGTGATTATCTTTATGGATATAATGCCTATGCCAGGGCGTATTTCTTCACTAAGGAATATGACCGGTCATACCGGAAACTTGCAAAGGCATATGAAATTGATAAAACTGATGTTGAGACATTAAACAATGTGGGCTATTTCTTTTCACGGGTGCCCGATAATTATTATAAAAGGATACGCAAGAACGCTGTTACTACCTTCTATCCTGAAGACAAAAAACCATCACCCGAAATATCGCAGCTTGATATCTCTATAGACATGTATAACCGGGTGCTGACCCTGGATAAAGATAATATCAGTGCCATGTACGGTATTGGAAATGCCTACATGTACCAGGGTGAATACCTGAAGTCCCGCCATTATTTTGAGAATATACTGCAGGTTGAACCGGATTCAGCCATTGGTTATTCAGGACTGCTGAATCTTTTTGTGGAGCGGGACAATCTCCCCGAAGTGTTGTCCATACATACCGGCTTGCGGGCAAAAAAGATGATGGATGAGATACCACCACCCCTTCTTGGAAAGCTTGCAAGCTTTTACATGAGTAAGCAGAAAACAGAAGAAACTAATGTACGAATTGATTATGGTATACAATCAAAACGGCTGAAGGACGGGGATGACAACCTGTATCCCGCGGTTCGCAACGTGCTTGATGCCATGCGTGATCAAAATCCAGATTATCCGCCGCTGTACCTGCACAGTGCCAAACTTGCCAGGGCAAAAAACAACCTGAAGATGATGGAGCGGCTGCTTAAAGAAGCAGTTAAACAGGCAGAAGACCGGGGGGAAGAGTATTTCGGTGCCCTTCATATGCTTGGTGAATACTATTACTCGATCAACGAGCCCGTTGAATCATACCGCTACCTCAACAGGGCCCTGTCGGCATACCTGTCGCCCGCGTCGTTTACAGAAGAGGATTTCTATCACGAGACAGAGTCAATTGGTAATACCCATGCCCATTTAGGCCATATTTTTTACTATTTCTTCGAAAAGGTTAAGTTCAGGTTTGGCGATGATTTTAGCGAAGAAAACCTGGAGACCCAGGCAGACGCCATGGCCAACCTCGAGATCGCAAGAAAGAAATATGAAACAGCACTTGCTGAAGATTATTCTACTCCTGAAGTGTATTATAACCTGGGCAGGATATACTACGTGCAGGGTAATTACGAGAAAGCCCTTGAAGAATGGCTGCATCTTTATGAGGATGTTCTTTCCAACCCCGAGGTCATGTTCTCACTGGGTAACGCCTTTTATCACTTAAACAAGCTTGAAGCAAGCAAGGGTGAATACCTTAAACTGATAACCATATTCGAAGATAAAGCCGAAGGCATACAAAAGGTCTTTACCGGGCGTGAAGATCATGTTACTATTTTCCAGTCTCTTGCCTCGGCGTATAATAACCTTGGTGCCATTTACCAGCTGCAGGGAGATGAAAGCAAAAGCAGCATCTCTTACTGGAAGGCCATTGATTACGCAAGCAGGCTGAACAGGGAAAATGAGTTTGCCCGCGTCAACATGGCCCGTTCGTTCAAGCCAAGAAGGGAACCCATCATGCCCATCCTCGATGAAAACATTCCCTACAGCCTTGACCATTTCCGAAAATCCATGCAATAAAAACGGTCACCACAGAGGCACAAAGAACGCGGAGAGAGTGTTATTCCTTTCCATGTTTCTCATGAAAATACCTGAAGTATGTGTTATACTGAACTGAATCCCCGACGCGCTGCGTCGCCCCCTTTACTAAAGGGAGCTTGTCGGTATGCGGCTTGATGGCAGAGTATGAGCTCGAAAAGACTGGACATAAAGATGGGTGTTAACAGTGAAGTGTGCGAATTAGACGATTGTACGTACAATTGGGCTTGACAATTAATAAATTACATATATTTTAATAGATGTTGCCTGTGATTTTTAAAGGAATGTTATTCGAGGGAAATGATGAAAGTAGTAGAATTTGAAACAAAGACATATAATAAAGTTTTGCATTTACCAGATGGGATTCCTGAGGGTAAGAAGGTGCGTGTATTATTGCTTTATAATGACGACGAAATAGATAACAGAAAGCAAAAAATAAAGTCACAGTTGACAACACTCACGGAAGGATTATCAGAAGAAGATCTTGCCAGGCAAAAAGATACAGGTCGCGAGGATATTGATTGGCTTACCTGATCGATACAAATATAATTTCAGAAATACAGAAAGGTAAAAAGGCAAATCCAGGTGTGAAAAGCTGGTATGCCACGGTAGAGGAAGATCAGATATACCTTTCAGTGCTGGTATTAGCCGAAATACAGCAGGGTATAGAACTGTTGAGACGTCGTGATGTTAAGCAGGCAAAGATACTTGATAAAAGAATGAAAACATTACGAGAAACTATGGAAGACCGTATCTTGCCGATAAATTTGAGCATTAGATAATCGTACTCCATGATTTTTCTTTGATCTGTTTCCTTTATCCCCCTCCCTCGATGGGAGGCCGACGCGTTTTGCGACGTCC
>CAZAOK010000051.1:0-26872 GCA_964486725.1 uncultured Leptospiraceae bacterium | reverse complement strand
TAATAATTAAACGGGATATACACACATGCCATCACCAAAAACAGTAATCACCGCTTATAACAAGATTGATTATGACAACCCGCTGCCCCGTGACAAAAACTTTAAAGACCTTTACAGTTATTTCGATGACGCGGGTCAATCCCTGTTATTAAAAAGCGGGGAGAACTACTTGCTGCTGTATTTTGATTTCGCTGATATCCTGGATGAGATATCAGATGAGATTGTCACATGGACATTCAGTGAAGATAAAGACAGGTACATGTTAACCATGTTCATAAAAGCCAGCTTTGAAGACGCACATCATGCCTTTGTATTGAAAAAGAATGCCGGCAATAAAAACTATTTAAAAAAGATCAAAAATGAAGGTACAATTACCCTTGAATGCATCGCTCCATTATACGGTCACATACATAAGCTGAAGCAGGCAACACTAAGAATACCCGATACCCTGTTGCAACTTTTTCCACAATAGGTAACGTTAGCTGGATGTTGACCAAGGTACAATAAATACATTTAACCTCAACAACATCCAACTAACTCCAACAACCTCTTCATCACTCTTCAAGGGCACCTGTAAACACAGGATCTGATGCTTTTATTGTTGCCGATTCATTGAATAAAAGGGCTTCTATCTTCCCAAAATACTTGGGAAATTCTGAACCAAGATAAAACTGTGAGGACAACACCTTGCCACTGTAAAACGCGGCTTCAGCATTATCATTTAGAAGTTTTTCCCGGTCCTCTCCCTTCATATCCCCTACCAGCTCTTTCATCTTAGGAGTAACAATGGTAAGTGCCTCCAGGTGCATCCACGCAAGTGACATCATGTACATTGCCTCCTGGAGGGGAGTACAATTGGCAAAAATATGAAGAAATTTTCCCCCCGCCATGAACTCTTTCAGCATTTCTATCACTTCATCAAGTTTTTCCATGCCCCTTGTTACCAGGTCGATGTACTTGTCGTCCACCACCCCCCTGGCCTTCTCAACAGTATCCGCCACATGCTTTCTCCAGACCTGGTAATTATACTGCTCTGGATTCATGAGAATCTTTCTCATGGTGAGGTCCATTGATTGTATCCCGTTTGTTCCCTCGTAAATGGCGGTAATCTTTGAATCCCTGAGATACTGTTCTACAGGGTAATCACTGGTATACCCGTATCCGCCATACACCTGCACAGCCTGCGAAGTAACAAGAAGTGAAGAATCCGTACAGCCAGCCTTGCAGATGGGTATAAGTATCTCCATCATGGCTTCTGCTTCTTTCTTCTCTTCACCCTCAAGCAGTTCAGCAAGGTTAATATTATGTGAAAGGTAATATACCAGCATACGCATCCCTTCCACGTATGACTTCATCCACAGAAGCATGCGCTTGACGTCCGGATGCTGGCTTATGGTTACCTTTGGAGCGTCAGGATTAAGCATCTGGGTAACATCAACTCCCTGCACCCTGTTCCTGGCGTAGGTAACCGCATGCATATATCCGGCAGTGGAAAGTGCCAACCCCTGCATGGAAACACCAAGCCGTGCCTCGTTCATCATCTGGAACATGATCCTCATACCCTTGCGGGCTTCACCAAGAAGATAGCCCCTGCATTCACCGTTGTCACCGAAACTCATTGTACAGGTGGCCGATGCGTGAATACCCATTTTATGCTCGATGCCCGAACATACCACGTCATTGAATTCACCGATTGAACCATCATCCTTTACCCTGTACTTGGGTACTATGAATATTGAGATTCCCTTTGTTCCCGGCGGGTCTCCCTCAATTCTTGCTAGTACGGGATGGATTATATTTTCATAGTAATCATTATCACCCGAAGTAATAAATATCTTCTGTCCCTGTATCAGGTAGGTGCCATCATCCTGTGGAATCGCTTTTGTCTTGAGGGCACCCACGTCAGACCCGGCATCGGGTTCGGTAAGACACATACTGCCGCCCCATTTTCCGGTAAGCATCTTCTCAAGATAAATATTTTTCAGTTCATCAGTTCCGTAATTCTTGATGAGGGCCGCGGCCCCATGAGCCAGTCCCGGGTATGTTGTAAAAGAAAGGCTTGCCGCGGTAAAATACTCACTGCACGACATACCAATTGTGACCGGCATGCCCATTCCCCCAATTTCCGGCTCTTCCGTGATTCCAACGAAACCGGCTTCATTATACGCGTCCAGGGCTTTTTTAAAACCTTCAGGTATAATAACCTTCCTGTTATCAGGATCATATTTCACCCCTTCCCTGTCGGTTTCAGAATTTACAGAATATACTTCATCAACTGCCATTTTTTCAGCCAGGTTAAGTACATCTTCATACATATCCCTGTCATAATCCGCGTATTCTGCATAATCCGAAAGTTTATCCACTTCCAGTAGTTCAAACAAAACAAAACGTAAATCCCGTGAATCAATTAGTGGATTTAAAGCCATGAGAAACCTCCTTGTGTAATTATCTTTTTATATAACAGAAGTCCAGGCATATCGCCTGGACTAATTTTATTCATTGAGAAGTTCCGCCAGGCACAATTTGTATGAATGTAATACATATTATGCCTGGTATATTTGTCAACGTATTTTGAAATTAACATTGAACAATCGATCAACCATTACTCTTCGGGAGTACCCGAAAGAAGCCTGTCTGAAAACCTGTTAACCGCCGTTTCATTAAACAGTATAGCCTCGGCTTTTCCGAAGAATTTGGGAAATTCCGCCCCAAGAAAAAACTGTGATGATAAAACTTTGCCGGAATAGTAAGCAGCTTCATCATCATCTGCCAGGATTGCCTCTCTCTTCTCACCTTTCACGTCACCCAACATCTCTTTCATTTTTGGGACAGTTATTGTTAATGACCACAAGTGTACCCACGCAAGTGATAACATGAACATGGCCTGCTGCAGGGGGGTGGCAGCCGCGAAGATATTAAGAAATTTCCCCTCCTTCATAAATCCGGCCAGCATTGCTATAATTTCGTCCAGTTTGTCAACACCCCGTGCCACCAGGTCAACATACCTGACATCAACCACTCCTTTCGCCTTTTCAATTGTTTCAATCATCCGCTTTTTAAACACGGAGTAATTATATTGATCGGGATTCATGAGGATCTTTCTCATGGTAAGATCCATTGACTGGATACCGTTGGTGCCTTCATAGATGGTTGTAATTTTCGAATCACGCATGTACTGCTCAACCGGGTAATCTGACGTGTATCCATACCCCCCGTATACCTGCATGGCCTCAGAGGTGATATTCACCGACGCGTCTGTACAGCCGGCCTTGCATATAGGTATCAGAATCTCCACTATGGCTGCTGCCTCTTTCGCCTCTTCACCTTCGACCAGGTGTTCGATGTCAATATTTTTTGCAAGAGAATAGATCAACATCCGCATACCTTCAACGTGTGATTTCATCCATAACAACATACGTTTCACGTCAGGATGCCTGCTGATGGTTACCGGCTCTGCTTCAGGGTTCATCATCTGTGTAACGTCTACACCTTGAACCCTGTTTTTCGCGTATGTTGCGGCATGCATATAGGCAGCCGAAGAAAGGGCAAGTCCCTGTATTCCAACGGCAAGCCTTGCCTCGTTCATCATCTGAAACATTATCCTCATACCTTTTCGAGGCTGCCCCAGAAGGTATCCCACGCAGCCGTCATTATCTCCAAAATTCAATGTACAGGTTGCAGACGCGTGAATACCCATCTTATGCTCTATACCCGAACACACCACGTCATTGGCTTCACCAATCGAACCGTCTTTATTAACACGATACTTGGGCACGATAAAGATGGAAATCCCTTTGGTACCCGGGGGGTCTCCTTCTATCCGCGCAAGCACAGGATGGATAATATTTTCATAATAGTCATTGTCACCGGATGTAATAAATATTTTCTGTCCCTGTATCAGGTAGGTGCCATCATCCTGTGGAGTTGCTTTTGTCTTGAGGGCACCCACGTCAGACCCGGCATCAGGTTCGGTTAAACACATCGTCCCTCCCCATTGGCCTGTAAGCATCTTCTCCAGGTAAACATTCTTCAAATCATCACTTCCGAATGTATTTATAAGCTCGGCAGCCCCCCTTGAAAGTGTGGGATAACTGGTAAAGGCCAGGCTTGCCGCTGTAAATATTTCGTTGCATGACATGCCGATGGATACAGGCATTCCCATTCCACCAAGATCAACATCCTCGTTTATCGCTACAAACCCGGCCGCGTTATAGGCGTCAAGTGCCGGTTTTAATTGTTCAGGAATGATAACCCTGCCGGTATCCGCATCATATGCAACTCCTGTCTTATCACTTTCTGAATTTGCAGGATAAACCTGCTCCACTGCCATTTTTTCGGCAAGGGCCAGTGTATCTTCATACATGTCCCTGTCATAATCCGCGAATTTTTCAAAAGACTTCAGTGACTCGGTTTCAAGCATTTCAAATAAGACAAACCGGATATCTCTTGAATCAATAAGCTTGTTTAATGCCATGACACCCCCCGTTTTGACAAAATTTGTATATTTTTTACATAAAATGTAACTGCTCAGCTGTCATGATTAAAAGATTCAATTATCGTAAAATGAATAAAAATTTGATGGTTCCCCCCGCCGAAGGGCGGGGGGAACCATCTCCAGATCTGTTCATTATATAGAAAATGATCTTTATTATGATAATAGCTGAGTAATAACCATAAAATTAATATTATACAGATGTTTTCATAATATTGTAATATCATTTGTCAATAGTTATTTAACACTTTCACTATCACTGGCATATAAAAAGAGCAGGGCAGGTTTTTCAGCCCGCCCTGCTCTTTTTATCTTACTCTTTATCTTAATAATAGTTTTTTATTCTTCAGGTGCACCGGTAAAGATATGATCGGACGCTTTCACCACGGCACTTTCTCCATCGATTATGTAATCGATCATCCCAAAAAATTTCTTGAATTCAGCACCGATGAAAAACTGTGATGAGAGAACCTTTCCGGAATAATACGCCGCCTCGTTATTATCGGCAAGAAGATTGTCTCTTTCTGCTCCTTTAAGGTCACCAACCAGTTCTTTCATTTTAGGTGTAGTCAGCGTCAGCATCCAGAGATGCATCCATGCCAGGGTCAACATCACCATGGCCTGCTGCAGTGGTGTGGCATTTGAAAATATATGCAGAAACTTGCCGGCACCCATCTGTTCTTTCATCTGGTTAATAGCCATATCAAGTTTTTCCACACCTTTTTCTACTGCTTCCACGTACTTATCGTCGACAACCCCTTTTGCTTTCGCGATGGTTTCAGCGATTCTTTTCTTGTAGATTGAATAGTTATATTGATCTTTATTCATGAGGATCTTCCTCATAGTGAGATCCATTGACTGGATACCATTAGTACCTTCATAAATGGAAAGTATTTTCGCGTCCCTCGCGAACTGCTCAACGGGATAATCTGAACAGAAACCGTAACCGCCGTATACCTGGATAGCTTCAGCGGTAACCCGCCATGAATTATCGGTATTACCAGCTTTTACAATGGGGATGAGAATTTCTACAATGGCCTTAGCTTCTTTTGATGCTTCTCCATCCATTACATGTTCAAGATCAATGTTGTTGCTCGCGTAATAGGTAAGCATTCGCATACCTTCAACATATGACTTCATGTACAGAAGCATTCTTTTTACATCGGGATGCTTAATAATTGAAACCTTGGGTGCATCAGGATTCATCATCTGGGTTACATCAGAACCCTGTTCCCTGTTTTTCGCGTAGGTAATGGCATGCATGTAGGCCGCGCTTGATACGGCAAGCCCCTGAAGGCCTACGTAAAGCCGCGCCTCGTTCATCATCTGGAACATGATCTTCATACCTTTACGCTCTTCACCTAAAAGGTAACCGATGCAGTTTCCTTCATCACCAAAATTGAGGGTACATGTTGCAGAAGCTTTTATTCCCATTTTGTGCTCAATGCCTGAGCAGACAACATCGTTTAATTCACCCAGCGAGCCATCGTCATTCACCCTGTACTTGGGTACGATAAAAATTGAAATCCCCTTTGTCCCTGGTGGATCTCCTTCTATGCGGGCGAGTACTGGATGAATAATATTCTCAACAGAATCGTAATCGCCACCACTGATGAATATTTTTTGCCCGGTTATCTTGTAAGTTCCATCTTCCTGCTTAACTGCCTTTGTCTTAAGGGCACCAACATCTGAACCGGCATCAGGTTCGGTAAGACACATGGTGCCGCCCCACTCTCCATATACCATCTTGCTTAAGAACTTTTCTTTCATTTCGTCTGTACCAAAATTCTTTACCAGGTTCATCGACCCGATGGTAAGAGCAGGGTACATAGAAAAAGCCACACTCGCGGCGGTAAAATACTCAGTACAGCACTGCGCGATTGAATCAGGCATACCCATGCCGCCGATTTCCTGGTCGTTAGCAAGTGAGACAAACCCGGCCTCATTAAACGCTTTAAGGGCAGGTTTATACGCTTCCGGAATTTTCACCTGTTTCGTATCGGGATCATATTGCACCGATTCCTTGTCCCCTTCCATGTTTGCCGGATATATTTCATCAACCGCAATCTTTTCAGCCAGGTTGAGAACATCCTCAAACATATCCCTGTCGAAATCAGCGAACTTCTCGTACTGTGTCAGCTTATCAACCTCGAGTGCTTCGAAAAGCACAAAACGAGTGTCCCTTGTGTCGACAAGCGGGTTTATTGACATTACTGCCGTTGCCATAAAGACCTCCTGTGAAAATTTTAATATATATTTAGTGGTAAGTTGCAACACATCAAGTTACCAATACTCACCATAATTTTTCACCCGTATTTGTCAATTATTTGTTATGTTATCATCATTCATATTTTGTTCATTTTTTGCAAACGCGGCTTTGACCATTACCAAAAGATTGTTAAGTATATTTTATATATAAAAATATTTTGTAACTACTCAGCAGTAATTCTAAAATGAATTATAGTCTGACTTCTTCCCCCGCCTTCGGCGGGGGAAGAAGTCCAATTATCTTTTCACTTAAGAAGAGAATGATCAATATTATAATCGTAGCTGAGTAGTTACAAAATATGATTCTTTGTACTGGTAAATTAACGGAAGAATTTTGACAGGGTAAAACCCATACAATAAAAAAGACGGGGGCAAACCCCCGTCTTTTTTATTGTATGCAATTTATTGTACGCTCTTATTCTTCAAGTGCACCTGTAAAGATATCTTCACTGGCCTTGATAACAGCGCTTTCGCCGCCCAGAAGTGCTTCAATGTTACCGAAGTACTTGGGAAATTCCGCGCCGATATAGAACTGTGAAGACAGAACCTTGCCTGAATAGAAAGCAGCTTCCTGGTTATCCTTAAGGAGAGCATCTCTCTCTTCACCTTTCTTGTCACCAACCAGTTCTTTCATCTTGGGTACAGTAATGGTCATCATCCAGAGGTGCATCCACGCAAGAATCAGCATGTACATTGCCTGCTCAAGAGGTGTGGCATTGGCAAAGAGATGGAGAAATTTGCCCCCTGCCATCTGGCCTTTCAGCATCTCAACAACCTCGTCAAGCTTGTTAACCCCTCTTTCTACCAGGTCAACATACTTATCATCTACAACACCCCTGGCGTTGCTGATAGTTTCCATGATTCTTTTCTTCAGAACACCATAGTTATACTGTTCGGGGTTCATGAGAATCTTTCTCATGGTAAGGTCCATTGCCTGGATACCGTTTGTACCTTCGTATATTGCAGTAATCTTTGAGTTTCTCATCATCTGCTCAATCGGATAGTCCCCGCAATAACCGTATCCGCCAAAAACCTGCATTGCCTCAGAAGTCAGGAAAACTGATGAATCTGTACAGCCTGCCTTTTCTACGGGAGTGATGATCTCAACAAGAGCCTGTGCTTCTTTTGCTTCTTCACCATCAAGCAGCGAGGCAAGCTCGTAGTTCTTGTAAAGGTAGTAAATCATTGCCCTTTGCGCTTCAAGATGAGACTTCATGTACATCAGCATCCTCTTGATGTCAGGGTGATTAACAATACTTACCCCTTTCGCTTCAGGATTCAGCATCTGTGTTACGTGAACACCCTGTATACGGTTTTTCGCGTAAGTAACAGCATGCATATACGCGGCAGAAGCGGTGGCATGTCCCTGGAGACCAACACCCATCCTGGCATAGTTCATCATTCTGAACATGATCTTCATACCTTTTCGCTCTTCACCCAGAAGATACCCAACACAATTACCGTTGTCACCAAAGCTGAGTGTACAGGTAGCAGAGCCCTTGATACCCATCTTGTGCTCTATGCCCGCGCATGATACATCATTAAATTCACCGTTACTTCCATCTTCGTTCACAAGGTATTTGGGAACAATAAATATCGAGATTCCCTTTGTTCCGGGAGGATCTCCTTCAATTCGCGCGAGTACCGGGTGGATCATATTACCATAGTAATCATTGTCACCTGATGATATAAATATTTTCTGACCAACAATTTTATAGGTGCCGTCATCCTGCCTGACAGCCTTGGTTTTCAGGGCACCAACATCTGAACCGGCATCCGGTTCGGTAAGACACATGGAACCACCCCACTCTCCAAGATACATCTTTTCAAGATAGGTTTCCTTTTGTTCCTGTGTACCAAAAACCTCTATAAGCTCTGCCGCCCCATGAGTAAGACCGGGGTACATCATAAGCGGATAGTTAGCCGAGCAGAAATACTCGTTACATGCCCAGGCTATAACCTGTGGGATACCCATGCCTCCCCATTCCGCGTCAACGTCCATACCGCCGAAACCGGCTTCATAAAACTTGTTAAGAGCGGGATGATAGCACTCAGGTATTTTTACTTCCTTTGTGTCGCCAATGTAATGGCAGCCATCTTTGTCACCTTCTTCAAATGTTGGGTAGATCTCTTCCACGGCCATTGTTTCTGCCAGGTTGAGCATGTCCTCAAACATGTCCTTGTCGAAGTCAGCGTATTTCTCAAACTTCGTAAGGCTTTCCACATCCATCATTTCATACAGTACAAAGCGCACATCCCGAGAATCAACCAGTGGATTCAACGCCATATAAAACCTCCTACACGTTTGTAAAAAATAAAATAATTAAAACTACACAGTCCCTTTATGTTACAATTCGATGAAACTTCCAGAGAATTGTCAACTAATGTACCCGATTCACCAAAAATAATGCTGGTTCCGGCACAATGTTACACTAATAATTGCATACTATATGTCAATAATGAAAATATATTTTTTTGTATATTTAACAGAAATCCGACCGGCAAAATGTAAACAGCAGCCGACTGAAAGTTAATGATTGACAGCCACATTCCCGAATATACAATTCACGTTCAACTTACAATGAGATCTAACATACCAGGATAATGCATGAGTCAACACAAGTACTGGATCGCGCTCGCGTCCACGAAGGGTATTGGTACGGCTTCCCTTATACAGGTTCATCAGAAACTGTCAGAACTGCAGTTAACTGTTACTGACATGTTTGATCTTGATGGCAGAGAAATTCAACATGAGCTTGGCTTTACTGAAAAGTTAAGCGATCTTCTTCTCCAGGCCAGAAACCTTCTTCCAAAAATTGACGAGGATTATACCCGGATTATAGAGGCGGGTATTGACACAATACTGCTTTTTGATGAATCATACCCCCGTCGTCTTGCAGACATAATGAAAAATACGGCACCACCGGTACTCTACACCTACGGCGAAAAGTCAATTCTGCAGAAGAAGTCAGCCGCTGTACTGGGATACAGGGATGTAAGCGACAGGGGAGAGATGATATCATTTCTAGCTTCACGGGAGCTGTCGCGGCATGACATTCCCGTTACCAGCGGTTTTTCAAGGGGAGCAGGACACCTGGCACATCGCGGCGCCCTTGAGCATGGTGGCAGCAGCATCGCCGTGCTCCCCCATGGCATGTTTCACCTGAATGTTCCCGATGCACTGGCAGAGGTTATGGATCTCACCAGGTTCTGCTTTGTCTCGCCCTTTTACCCGGTAGATGAATACTCGGTATATAACTCGTACAACCGAAACAGCATCATCTGTGCCATGGCAATGGCTGTATACATAGTTGAAGCCCCCGAAGAAGGTGGGATATTTGAGGCTGGTAAATCCGCCGTCCATCATAAGACTCCCCTTTTCGTTACCGAGTACGCGGAATATCCAGAAAGCGCGAATGGCAACCCCTTACTAATTAAAGACTACGGCGCGATACCCGTTCGGGGACGTAAAGAACAAGATCTGCTGGTACCAAATCTTGACGCACTTATCGGAAAGGTAAAGTGGGGGTGATATCCGGTGAATCACCGGCAGCATGAACCGCCATTCATGTGGCACAGGTTGACATTCTCCACCTGCAGGGTTGTATGCCGTATTCCGAACTGATGATCCAGAACTGTATTCACGTCATTTATAACCTGGTCTGTATCAACGGTTCCCGGTTCGGCGTCAACGCAGATATGACATGAAAGAAAAATCTCCGTTGAACTCACCGACCAGATATGCAGGCCGTGAACGGTTGACACCTGTGGAATATTGAGAATGCCCTGGTACACCTTTTCAGGATCAATATGCCGCGGTACTCCCTGCATGAAAATGCGGACAGCATCACGCAATATCTCCATGGAACTCCACACTATCATGAATACGATTACCAGGCTAACCACGAGGTCAAGCACCATCCACCCGGTAAATAACACCACCACCCCGGTTATAATGACCGCAACAGAAGATATGGCATCATACAGCAGGTGAAGAAATGCCGCCTTCATATTGAGATTGTCCTTACGGCTGCCATGTAATACAAGTATGGAAAACACATTTCCCGCAAGACCAATGAACGCGATGGGGATCATAATACCGGGCTGTATGGGAACCGGATTGTTATAGCGCTGAATAGCCTCCACAACTATATACCCGCCAATAAATAGCAGTCCGAGAGCGTTCACCAGGGCAATCAACACCTCAAAACGCTTCAGGCCAAAGGTATACCTGCTTCCGGGTTCCCTGGCTGACACCTTCTGCCCGATATACCCCAGCATGAGAGAGAGCACATCAGACAGGTTATGCCCGGCATCAGATATAAGGGCAAGGCTGCCTGATAAGATGCCGCCGATATACTCTGCCACCGTAATAATCACATTGAGCAGTATCACCCAGAAAAAGCGGGCGGCATTATTTATACCACCTGGCTTATTTTGGTCATATGAATGTGAATGATCATGAGAATGCATTATCATAGTCCGTTACAAGATATTAAATCGCACCACAGAGACAGAGGATGGAATAGTATGTTTTTACCGCAAAGGCACAAAGGGCGTAGAGAATCGCAAAGATGAAATCATTTTTTTTAAATAAATATCCTTTTCCTATTCTTTGCGTCCTTCGCGTACTTCGCTTCTTTGCGGTAATCTTTTCAGGTGCCTCTGTGGGACAATCTTCCGGTATACACGTACATAGCTTAATAATATCGCAATACTTTTCTGGTGTCAAACTCGTCTTTTTATATCATGGATATGTGAACTCAAGATATTGTATTGCCATAATAGACAAAAGGCAGCCTTCTGGCTGCCTTTAATTTATGTGAGATCGGTTTCGGGTTCTAAATCGATAGCGTTTATCTTTCTAATCTATGTAATCCTGGAGAAATGAATACTTCTGTTTGATTTTCGACATGGCGCGGGCTTCAATCTGTCGAACTGTTTCCGCGGAGATGCCAAACTCGTTCCCCACTTCTTTAAGGGTTACCGGTTCTTCATCTTCAAAGCCAAATCTTTTTTTAAGTATTTGTTTCTCGTTATCCATAAGAGATTCCATGGCATGCTCAAGTTCTTCTTTAAGATCTCTCTTATAAATACCCATGTCAGGTGACTGGAATTTCTCATCACTCACCACTTCATACAGGTTGAATTCATCGTCATTCAACGGATATTCAAGTGATATCGTTGGCTGAAATACTTCCATTATGTCAGACACGCTTTTTTCTTCAATTCCCAGCATATCAGCTATTTCTTTATGACTGGGTTCCTTACCAAGTGAATTGACAAGGGAGTCCTGTGCTCTCTTTATTTTTTTAAATAGATCGCCTTTTCGTATAGGTACCCGAATGGTTCTGCTTCTCTTGGCAATAAAACGGGTAATATAATGCTTAATCCAGTAGGATGCATACGTTGAAAACCTGCAACCCATGGTATAGTCGAACTTTTCAGCTGCACGGATAAGCCCGAGATTTCCTTCCTGTATCAGGTCAATCAAAGATGGCTCAAGACTTGTATAGTTTTTTGCAATCTTGACAACCAGCCTCAGGTTCGCATTAATTAGTTTTTCCTTGGACTTCTCGTCACCCTCGCATTTTGCCTTTGCCAGGGTAACTTCCTCTTCACTTGTAAGGAGGTTCACTTCATTTATTGAACTGAAATAATTTGTCATGGAAATGTCATCTGCGTCAGAATACCTTCTCATAATCGCCTCCTTCTCTTGTAACACTTACCAATATAATAAGCAATATTCATACCAATTGAGGTTGTATCATGTATATTTTTTCCCGGAGTTGTGTAAATATCAGATTTTATTTTTAACCAGCTGGGTCTGGCGGGCTGATATGCTGCTTTTCTCAAAGAATTATAAATATCACAACACCTTCTTACTCTCAGTTAGAATACCTATTGCATTAATGGCTAATCAGTATGTCGTCTGATGACTTACATCTTAACACATGTATTGTATACCTTCATGGTTACCTGATTAAAATACAATAATAATTAATAAACGTCAACCATATTCAATAATATTACATTACTATTCGGAATTATTGCTACACATGTGCACATATTACACATGTCGTGGTCACCAGGCTGCGTAATATATACACACTATATAGTTCTTAAAGCATCCGGGAAACCTGGTCCGTGTACTATTAATAAATCAGAGCAGGTACATTGCACCTGCCCTGAGCTATCAATGCCTTATGAGATGCCCGTTTTTTACTTGATATTGTATTTCTTTTTGAACTTTTCAACCCGACCTGTACTGTCAACAATCTTCTGTTTCTTCGTGTAAAAAGGATGACAGTTCGAGCATACTTCAACATGCAGGTCTTTTGATGTTGACCTGGTCTTTATCTCATTCCCACATGCGCATTTTATAGTCGTTTCAGAATATTCAGGATGAATGTCTTTTTTCATTTTATACTCCTCATGCTATTCGCATCATCAGTTCTTAATAATTAATATTTACTTTCGATATACAAAGTTTATGTATTCATGGCTTTAAAAAATGCCCGGTTATTTTTTGTGGCCTTCATCTTATCAATAAGAAGTTCCATTGCCTCGGTGGAACTCATTGACGCGATAACCTTACGTAATACCCACAACTTGTTAAGCTCCTCTTTGTCAAGTAATAATTCTTCTTTTCTCGTACCCGACTTGTTAACATCAATTGCAGGGAAAATTCTTCTGTCAGCCAGCTTACGATCCAGGTGAATTTCACAGTTACCGGTACCTTTAAATTCCTCGAAAATAACCTCGTCCATTCTGCTGCCGGTATCAATAAGTGCCGTGGCCAGTATCGTAAGACTACCACCTTCTTCAATGTTACGGGCCGCGCCAAAGAATCTTTTTGGCTTATGCAGGGCGTTTGAATCAACACCACCGGAAAGTATTTTTCCACTGGTTGGAACAACCTGGTTATACGCCCTTGCAAGCCTGGTTATCGAGTCAAGAAGTATTACCACGTCCTTTTTATGCTCGACCAGCCTTTTGGCTTTTTCCAGCACCATTTCAACCACCTGAACATGCCGGGTTGCAGGTTCATCAAAAGTTGAGGATACGACTTCTCCCCGCACCGATCGTTCCATATCGGTAACCTCTTCAGGACGCTCATCAATAAGCAGCACTATGAGGTAGATGTCAGGATTATTCGTGGTAATAGCATTGGCTACCTTCTGCAATACAATGGTTTTACCAGTTCTTGGCGGTGCGACGATCAGGGCCCTTTGTCCAAGACCAATCGGGGTGATTATATTTACGATTCTCATATCAACATCTTCGGTAATAGTCTCCAGGTTTAACCGTGCTTCGGGATAAAGTGGAGTCAGGTTGTCAAATAACACCCTGTTTTGCAGATTTTCCGGATTTTCAAAATTAACCGCTTCAACCCTCAAAAGCGCGAAAAATCTTTCGTTATCTTTTGGCGGGCGTATCTGCCCGGTTACAGTATCACCTGTTCGCAGGCCAAAAAGCCTTATCTGCGATGGAGACACGTAAATATCATCCGGACCCGGCAGGTAATTATAATTAGGAGACCGCAGAAACCCGTATCCGTCATTAAGTATTTCAAGTACACCGCTTGAAAATATCAGGCCGTTTCTTTCGGTCTGGGTTTTCAATATCTCGAATATAAGATCCTGCTTCTTCAGCCCGGACACCCCGTCAAGACCGATTGTCTTTGCAACCTGGATTAACTCGCTGATAGTATTATTCTTCAGCTCGGCAAGATCCAGACGATTACCACTCATGTTTTCTTTGATAATTTTATCCCCGTTTGGGGTGCCTGCCCCGGTGGTTCCGCTACTGCCATTGCCGGCACGCTTACCACCCTGTCCTGTTTTCCTGCTGGCTGGCCTGGTTGTATTCTTGTTCTCAGTTCCGAACTCATTCATCTCATTACTCATAGTGCACCTTTAATTTACTTTATTTACTGGTACGCGTTATACGCACCCGAAGATTTCTCCCGGTATACTCCTAAATATTTTTTCCTCGCACAAGACATCTGTTTTCAACGTTATAGACCGGGTCATTTTATTATTTTTTAATTGCTCATAATATTCCGAAGGGTTGTATGATCTTGCTTATCAACAATATCAATTCCGATTGTTAAATTAAAACTACACACGTAGGGTGTGCGTATACCTCTCTGGAAGCGTTTTGTATTATTATATTGTAAATAAAACTATATACTCTTCAGGAAGATGCCGGGTTGCTATATCCCTTAAACCTTTTTAAAAATTGTGAATGTTAAATATACAACTCTATATTGATTATTCATTCGAGGCAAGGAGGCAAACAGTTAATGTTTTAACCTGTTAATACCAATATACCCAGTAATCATTTTAAGTCAAGAAAAATATACAGAACAGCGACTCTTTGAAATTGATATTAGCATCAAGAGAAAATATTTCCATTTTTTATACAGTCTTAATGCAGGTTTTCGTCACTGTTCATCTATATCGATAGCATGTTTTTTTATCTTTTTTGAAATCATACTTCTGGACACCTGCAGCATATCTGCCGCTTTGCCGGTGTTTCCATCATTATGCTTAATTGCCTCAACGATTACATGCCTCTCAACCGAATCCAGAATATCCTTCAGGGACTCAATCCCACCCTGAATCCCGGGAAGCAGCATGTCCCCCTTCCTGTTTATGTCATTGTCACAATAATACAGGTACCCCACTTTCCTGTCACTGCTTATCATGGGTATCTTTTCATAGTAAATAGCAAGGTCCAGGTTATAAAAATAATGGGCATCATCCTGTGCGTAGCGGGTAAATATTTCGTTTTTCTCAGGATCGGCCAGGGTTTTTTCAACTAACTGGACATCAACATCACCTGTACCGCTATTATCATATAATTTTTCAAAATAGCTGTTATAGAATATAGTTTTCCCTTTTTCGTTTACCGCGTATAATGCCCGGGGAATATGTTCCAGTATCAGGTAGATCATCCATTCGAGAACCTGGGCCTCTTTTTGTGAATCTATTTCCCCCTTGCTTTCCTCAACCACATGACCACGTTCACAGGCTGAAAAAAGGTCTATCCTGCTCCATCTTCCCTGAACTTCTCCAAAAAGGTTGACTACCATGAACTCTTTGGTGTTCCCCACGAGGGGAAGAAGCTCATCAAGCGACATTTTTTTTGCCAGGCGCTGAATCAGTTCATCTATTTTCTGATTGGACGAATGAGCAATGTCACTCAACTCCCTGATCACTTCGTCTTTTTTCAGTACACCAAGCAATATCCCCCTTCTTGAAACAACAGGTATGAGTGGTACATTATGAGAATAGAAAATCCGAACCAGGTCTTCTGGCTTTTTTCCCGAAGGGTCATATGGGTTTTGCTCAATTTTTTTTAAAGATTCGTCGGGTAGTTTTTTCTCATTCTCTTCCATCTATATACCCAGAACATCAAACATTGAGTAGAGGCCGGGCTCTTGCCTGACAACAAACTCGGCACCCCGTACCGCGCCAGTAGCAAACGTATTTCTGCTTGTTGCTTTATGGGTAAGTTCTATACGTTCTCCCATTCCCGCGTAATACACGGTATGCTCCCCCACGATATCCCCGCCACGCATTGTCATAACCCCTATCTCGTTACTGCTTCTTTCACCGGTCATCCCTTCCCTGCCATGCTTCTCATCGGCTGAGGCAAGTGATGGATTTGCCTTTTTAATGATATCAATAAGTTTTCGGGCTGTTCCTGAGGGGGCATCCTTTTTAAATCTATGATGGGCTTCAAAAAGCTCAACGTCATATCCTTCATCGAGGATGCCGGATACCAGTTCGGTTAACTTGAACAGAAGGTTAACCCCCACGGACATATTAGGTGAGAAGAGAACCGGAATAGAGCTGGCGGCGTCTTCAATTTCAGCAACCTCATTTTTGCTAAACCCTGTGGTGCCTATCACAAGCGGTATGGAGGCTGCCACCGCAACCGGTAAAAGAGAAAGTGTCCCCCCGGTTGATGAAAAATCAATTATCGCGTCAGTTCCCGATATTTCCGCTTCGTGCAGTGGGGAAACCAGCACCCCCAGGGATTGACCACCATAGACCATACCCGCGTCACTGCCTGCAAGTGGCGATCCCGGGGCCTCAATCGCGCAGGAAAGGGTATGATTTCTATGCAGCAGTGTTTCAAGGAGGGGGCCCCCCATTCGTCCGCCAATACCCATGAGTCCAATTTTCATATATTCAACCCGTACTCCCGTAGTGCTTTTTGCAGCTTTGGTCTGTATTCATCTGACAGGGTGGTTAACGGCAATCGCATATCCGGCTGACAAAATCCCGACATGGCCATCGCAGCCTTAATTGGAATAGGATTCGTTTCGAGGAACATGGCCCGGCAAAGTGGCAGTATCTTGTAAAAAAGTGATCGTGCTTCTGCCAGTTTTCCCCCTTCATAAAGGGTTACAATTTTCTTGATGTCAGCCGGGAGCAGGTTCGACAATACTGAAACGATTCCCCTGCCGCCAATACTCAAAAGAGGCAGCAGCATGTTGTCATCCCCCGAGAGAAGGGTCAGCCTGTCACCGCAGAGTTCCACAACCCTCATCATCTGGTTGATATCACCCGAGGCTTCTTTAATTGCCACCACGTTGTCTGTCCTGTCCATCAGTCGTGCAACACTTTCAGGTAAAAAGTTGATCCCGGTTCTTCCTGGTATATTGTACAGTATGATCGGGATAGATACCGACTTTGCAACAGCTTCAAAATGTTCGATCAATCCATGCTGGGGTGGCTTATTATAGTAGGGGTTAACCTGTAATAACGCGTCTACCCCCGATTTCTCTGCGGACTGGGACAACGATATGGCTTCGGCAGTTGAATTGGAACCCGTTCCAGCCACTACTTTCACCCGCCCGTCAACCATCTCGACAACCCTGGCGATAAGCTCTTTATGCTTGTCATGAGAGAGAGTGGGAGATTCACCGGTTGTACCCATGGGGACAACCCCGTCCACACCACCTGCCACCTGGTGCTCAATTATTTTCTCCAGTGAATCGTAATCAATATCCCCGTTTTTAAACGGTGTAATAAGCGCAGTGTGTACTCCGGAAAACATGGCATTATCCTGTTTCTAGCAAAATTAGATCTTAATTATTACAGTATTATTCAATTATGAATGGTTTTTGTCAAGTTTGATTAGTGGAAAAGAAAAAAACATGCATACATACAATCAACCCACAGGCTCAACTATCTCCATAAGCCGGGTATGAAAATATTTCTTATCAAAAACACCTTCTTTGAAATCCGCATCAAACATATACAAAATCAGCACGCGATCAGCCTTAAGGTAAGAAACATCTGCCGGATAGGCATAGGCCTTAACCGCGTCTTCTTCTACTATCACCATCAGCTTTACCTTCTCACCCTTTTTCAATACCAGTTCATTAACCTTTACATCCTGCTTCATCCTGTAAATGCCTTCCTGGTATGTATCAAGAGACGCGGCCTGCTCGTCTTCGATAAAAGTGGCGCATGACAGCACCAGGGCTAAGATTATGAGACCCGACGCTGCCGTAATTCTTTTTTTTACACGCATAATTGCTTTCCTGTAACTGAATTTATCCACCCGCATTCACTAAAAACACCCGGATCATCGGCAGGATGACTGTACCGGTATTGCCCCAGCAAAAGGGTGTCAAGTATTATTCATGTATGAACTGATACCCAAAAAGGCGCTCCGGGTAAGATTCATCCCGTGTTCTCTAACATATCAAGCCGTGTTCCGGTTTCCCCGGAATCACGACTTATGATAGGCGATTGACTCTCCTGACGCGATAAGTGTATCATTCACCCCTCGCACTTCAATGCGCCAGGTACTGATCTTTCTGCCTGTATGGACAGGCATCGCTTCGGCAAATATTTTTTCCCCATCCGCGGCACCCGCCAGGTAGTTCAACGTCATTGAAAGGGCAATTCCAAGTGAACCCATAGAATTACATGCAACGGCAAATGCCTGGTCGGCAACCGCGTGAATAATTGATCCATGGGCCCTGTCCACCGCGTTTAGATATTCCGGCTTAACGGTAACCGAGCATCGGGCATACCCTTCTTTTGCTTCATCAACGTTAATACCAAGAAACTCGGCCATGGGATCTTTCCCAACAATATCCCTGGCATATTCAAGTGGGTTGTCTACCATGTTACTCATAACGTATACATCTCCCTGTTGTCCTCCCTGGGGGTTGACAGCTTACCGGATTCATCAAGAATCTGGTTTCTATATTTTATTACAGAAATAACTTCCTGGGTTTCCACCCTGTTGATGGATTCCAGCTGCTTGACGTTACGCAGAAACTTTCTATATTCGTCATAATCATCACAGATAACTTCGGCCACATAGGAATGATCTCCCTGTATATGCACAAGTGATGATACCCGCTGGCTGTTTTGTGCCATCTCAATGAGCTGCTCGTCCCTGTGAGGCACGTCTAACAGAACGAAAAAGTGATAGGCATTATCCATCTCCATGTAATCAGAGAGGGAAAAATCCGTTTTGTTTTTATTTATCTCGATGATTTTCTGGGTCTTGATGGCGGTCACCGCGGGGACACCTGACGAAAGCTTAATGGATTTCATATGCTCAATCCACTTTTCCAGTTCTGCCTTCGAATCGAAATTGGCATCAATCAGGTAACTGTATTCACCCATGATATGAAAAACAGATATAACGTTTTTATTGAACTTCAATATATCAACAACATCACTGCTTTCACCCCAGTTCTGAATATATACAACGGCTTGTAGTATATTAGAATTCATATTATCCTCCAATAAAGCAAATCTGGCACGAATTGATCTTTCACAGTAATATACACGAATAAGATCAAGACTGTACAGCTATAATTTCATTCGTCAAGAATATTACACGTAATGATTACATTCTATCCGCGAAACTGTTCCCGGGGAGGGTTGTAATATCCCAATCGTATTTCCGGGTAGTTCTTTTTTATCATGTTCAGCATTGTACGAATGCCAAGGGGAGTATCTTCCGCGAAATCGATGGCATCGAAATAATAATCAGGATCTATGTTCAAGTTCCTGGTCTGTATCATATGGACAGGGTAGTCATCCAGAAGGGCAAAGAGCGCATCAACCTCGCTCTCCATGTCGGTAAAACCCGGCATAAAGAACAGGTTCAACGAAACGAACAACCCCGAATCGAGGGACAATCTAATACTCTGCAGCACATCGCCATAGGAATATCCCTGCGGACGGTAATACGCGTTATAGTACTTCTCACCTGGTGAATTAAGGCTTATCCTTACCGACTGCAGGCCTGCCCTGATCATACGATGGAGCTCCCCTGGCAACGAGCCGTTTGTATTTAAATGGACGGTACCCCTGTCTGTTTTCTCACGTACTATTTCAATGGCGGCGGACAAGTCCTTTGCCCGTAAAAGGGGCTCACCCTCACACCCCTGCCCGAAACTCAGAACCGACTCATCAACAAGGCGGGCATGGTGCAGCATCACCTGCGCGATCTCTTCGGGAGTGGGTGCCATCTGCAACCGGTACTGGGAGGCATGCACACCGTTCTCCTCCTGAAAAGAAAGGCAGCCAGCACACCTTGCGTTGCAGGACGGTGTTGTGGGCACCGGTGCTTCATACCTGCTGAGAAAAAAATTACGGGCGCACAAACACCTGTACTCCGTGGCACAATGTTCCAGTTGTCGCACAAGACGGTTGTCAGGGTACATGGCCTTCAACTTTACCGCAGCTTTTTTCAGCTCTTTTTCATTTTCATGTATCTCGGGATCAGAACGGGGATCTTCATCTATTCGAAGTGCGGGCACCATGAATTGGCCATCCTCATAGACTACCCCGGAATATGCCCACAGGGGCAGAGAAGGTGACCCTTCCTGCAGCCGGCTGGCAGGCAGGTATGTGCGCAGGTAGCCGGAGCTGAGAAAAGCCGATGCCGCCCATACCTGTTCATGGTCAACCTCGTCTATAATTTCCGGTTCACCTGTTGTACTGTCATAAAACACCGGGTAACGTCCCGGCATGGAAAACAGCAGGCTGCCGTATGGAAGAGGGATAAGCTCCTCAACCTGCACCGGAACCACCCGGTTTCCCGTTCTGAAAGCGGGTTCATGACCGGGAAGGTCAAATACATTTCCATGTGTATCACAATATACAGGATTCATTTAATCAGCCTTATAATATATCACGTGTCAGGCGATTCCGATTACGGTTCATTTTTTTCTCAAGGTGCCTGATTCTTGTTGAAAGTTGTTTCTGTAATTTTTCAAGACGGCGGTATTCGGGGATCTTTCTTATTTCCTGCCTGTTTCTACCGGCAGCCAGCATATCTTTTTTCATTTCAAGACGTTGCACGCGGATTTTTCGCCATGAATCACGCTTTTGCTGAATCTCGTCTTCCATTTCCATAGATTATCAACCGCCCCCTACAAACCGGGCTATCTCAAGAACATCACCTTCCTGAAGTTTTAGTGTATTATACTGGTCTTTCTCTACTATTGTGCCATTCCGCTCAACCATTATTTTTTCAGGATCAAACCTGTACAGCTTTAAAAGGTCTGATACCGTTGTTTTGATAAATTCAATATCCCTTCCATTCACCCGAATCTTCATCTCCAACCCCATTCATAAAGAATTATTGCGGGAATCACAATAGCCGCGGTTTCCGACCTGAACTGTGAATTGCCGGTATGCAATACATTCCAATTAAAACCCCTTGCAATTTCAACCTCTTTTCCGGAAAAACCCCCTTCCGGGCCTATTATAATGGTAACCTGGGAAGGAGGCGGTGTTTCTTTTAAAAAAGCGCGCAAGTCATTGCTCTTCGGATCAGCATGGGCCATAATTTTACAACCGTCATACCCGCGTTTCACCAACTCCCCGTATGGTTCTACATCTTGAACAACAGGCATTGACTGGCGAAGGGATTGCTTTGAAGCCTCAAGTGCTATACGCTGCCAGCGTTCTGTTTTCTTTTGGACGTTGTCGCCAAGTTCAGGGATTGTTCTCTCCGTGGTGACAGGGATAATCTCTGACACACCTGTTTCAACAGCCTTTTGTATTACCATGTCAAACTTTTTACCTTTTAACACTGCTACCACAAGTCGCAGGTTAAAAGTGCTTTCTACAGGTTCTGACCGGGAAAGAATGGTACATTGAATAGCACCATTCCCCACACTGCTCACTTCTGCTTCATACAAGCTTCCCCGTCCATCTCTAAACTGCAGCATGTCACCGGGTTTTACCCGTCTCACCCGCAGCAAATGATGAAGATCGTCTCCCTGCACGTTAAACTGCCGGTCAACGATTCTTCTTTCGTCAATAAAGAACTGGGGCATGCTCAATTCTCTCCAAGCTTTTGGGGCCTGAATATTTCCTTACCAAATTGCGCCTCTTCATCTATTCCAAATATTTCGAATATGGTCACTGTGCCTGTTTTGATGTTCAGCATATCATAACGCACGGGAAATTTTCGATTCTTTCGTTCTGCAATCTTTGCGATGGACATGGTTTTAAATATTACCATGTCATTATCGTGATAATCCACCCGAAGAGGGATATATCCTTCGCGGGACACGTACAACGTCAGAACCCCGTATTTCCCGGATTTCAACAGGGGTTTACATTTCAATCTCAGCGCTTCCCGTCCCTTGATATAGACCTCCCCGTCAATGGCAGCGGTATAGTTACTCTGAAAATCAGCATTGGAAAGATCCACATAGTAAAAATTCGTATTCATTATCGTGTCATACCTGTCAACACTCATCTTATGATACAATTGACGGGAAAGCACGTTATACATCCAGATATCCTCACCACTGAGTGTATATAACACCTTTTGTTCTTCACCTCGCGATGATGTTTCCATTTTGAAAAGAAAATTTGAATCCCTGATATATCCTTTCAACTCAATACGCCTTGTTGAGCCATCAGGAGTTATATGCAGAAGAGTACCCTTAAGAATCCCCTCGGGATAGGCCATTATAGTGTCTACCCTGGCAAGAATTTCCTGCGCGGTCAGTTCTACATCCCTCTCTTCTTGCGCCATCACCCCCGGCGAATTATACAGGATCATTACCAGCACCACCAGGAATACCACGGCTATTTTGTTACTCAAATATTTCATTTTTACACTTTTCACACATTATTATTGTACGGCCAGGTTGTCGTTATGGTTGTTACAACTCAGAGATATAATACCGGTCCTGGTGTTCAGAATCAATATCCGGTCGCAGTTTTTTCGCTTCATGCAGGTATACATGCACCATGTTTTTCTGAGGACTGGATGTATTCACGTGAAGCAACACACGGATACATTTCCCCACCGATCCGGGAACCGGAATCTCTCTTCCGCACATGAGCGGTGTATACAACCAGCCCATCTCTCTTGCGGCAACTGCCGGAAATTCAGCGTTGAGATCATCTGTAACGGTAAACACTACCGACGCGACATCTTCAACAGCGAACCCGTTCTTCTTTATGATTGTCTCCAGTAACTCCCTGGTTTTCTGTATCATTTCGGCCGCATCATTTTTTTCCACCGTTGTGGCGCCGCGAATTCCTCTTACTGTCATGAGCTTACTCCTTTGTTTCTTCAATTGACGCGCCGGCCTGGCGCATAAGTTCAGGGAAGGTGGGAAAGGTCACGGAAACAGATTCAGAGGTATCGATGACGGTATCCCCGTCCGCCCCCAGTGCCGCTACTGCCAGTGCCATTACTACCCGGTGATCATGATGCCCGTTCACCTGTGCCCCCTTTAGCCTGCGTCCCCGAATAACCAGGCCGTCTTGGAGCTCTTCAATATCCGCTCCCATCAGGGACAGCTCCTGGTGCATTACCGCGATACGGTCGGTTTCTTTCAGCCGTGCCTGGGGAACACGAATAAGCCGTGTTTCACCATCAGCGAAACACGCCACCACCGACAGGGCTGGCAGGGCATCGGGTATGGCATTCAGATCGAAAGTGCCTCCCTTTAAATTCCCCCCTGATATGATAATGGATTGTTTCTTCTTTTCAACACCGGCCCCCATCTTTTCAAGTATATTGACAACCTCCTTGTCTCCCTGGCTGTCCCTGAAATCAAGACCATGCAATTCAAGGGTGCTGCCGGTGACGGCTGCCGCTGCCATAAAAAACGTTGCCGATGAAAAATCCGCCGGTATCTGCCGGCTGAATCCCTTGAATTTCTGGCGGCCGGGTATAAAAAATTCTTTCATCTTGTTGCTGCTGTACCGGGCATTCATCAACTCAAGCCAGTCAAGGGTCATAGTCACGTAGGGAGCCTCGTTTAACAGGGGCACCAGGATATTGGTATCCCCCATGGCACCGGGTGCTGCCAAAAGCAGTGATGACAGGTACTGTGAGGTGACCGCTTCAATGCTGGTGGTACCTCCCGTTATCGTTCCCTGTATAACCAGGGGTGGTTTTCCGTTGTCCCTGCTTGAGAAGGCTTGCGCGCCAAGGTCGTTGAGAGCACGCAGTAAACCGTCTGCCGGCCTGTTGCGGATCTGGCTGTCACCGGTGAATATGGTGGTACCCTTAACCAGGGAGGCCACCCCTACCCCGAAGTAGAGAGAGGTGCCCGAGTTACCCACATCAACCACGTTATCGGGAACAAGCAGGTCTTTACCCCGTCCTTCTACCAGCCACCGGTCTTTTTCTTCGGTAACCTTCGCCCCAAACTGCATGATCATATCCAGGCATGACCGGGTATCTGATGAATACAGGGGTGCGATGATCTCTGAGTTTCCCTCTGATAACAGTGCGCATACCAGGGCACGTATTGTATGTGACTTAGAACCGGGAATGTCAACCCTTCCCGATAAAGGGGATTTTCTCACAATATATTTCATTTTTTTTCAACCTTTTCGCAAGAGGTTGCAATTGTGAGAAAGTAAAGAATATTTTGTCAATATATTTTATTCATCCGGGGGAACAAGGATTGATGAAACCAGTTCAGCAAAGTTGTCCCGGGGAAGTATAACGAAGCGATACATATGTCCCGCGGTAAACTGCGGGTTATGCCACACCGTTTTGTAAAGGGCCATTCCTTTATCCATTTCATCATCAAGGCATTCTACGGAGATATCACCGCAATCATCATTAACGGGAACCCCCTGCTGTTCGAGGGTGGTCCAGTTAACCCCATCACTGCTTGTTTCAACCCGTACCAGCGGCTGGTGAAACCTGATGTTGGCTGGTGCCGTGTCAAGCCAGGTAAACTCTACCATGTCTCCTCTATTATCTTTGAGGTGTACAATTCGCGGGGGAATTTGTTCTTTTCTATCACCCCTGCTTGTAACGGGTTCTGGCCAGAATGAGGCCTCCTGCTGCACAAATTCCCAGCCCCGTGGCATCTTAATGATTTCATCATCAAGGGATGTCAGGGTTTTTTCCGCATAGGCTGCCAGGAAGGGAACGGTTTGCGGCCCGTACAGGGTATGTCCACCCTCGTAATGCTGGGCGCTGTATTCGCCGGGTGTGGTTGCGTACCCGAACATACCGTTCGCGCAGCTTATTACGGCAAAGGCGGCATCACTTTTGTTCGTAACAGTGGCGCATCGCTTCTGAATATGTCTGCCGGCCTCGCAGGTTACCTCGAAAGGCATGGGCAGCAGGTACAGTGAATCAAGCTGCATCACCTGGAAAAACATCACGTGGGGAAAATCATCACGGGGGACAACCAGTGACTGCATGGGACCACCGGCATACCGTTTATGACCCTGGCAGCCGCCGGTGAATATCCACCTGGCAGATCCCCACCCCTCCCGGAAGAGGGGAAGCCACTTCAAAACGGGTGTTGCCCCGTCCTCGGTGCTGCCCACGGTGAGTGATGACCCCACAACCGGTCGCCGGCAAAGGGTTATCCCCTCTATGCCGCCATCCCGGTACACGTCCACCTCTTGAGCCGTTGCCCGTATTTTCACATCCCCCGTCATGCTGTCGCCAAGACGTTCAAACAGGGCGAAGGCCCTGGTGCCGATCAGCACACCCAGGCGTTTTGCCTCGGAAAAGCCCCGCTGCTTTCTGTTATACAGTGGTGAATTGTCGGCATGAGTGGCGTTTACCAGGGCGCAGACGGGATCTTTCGTGCCGAAGGTTTTACTCATCGACCATTCAACCTGCCGTTCGGCCCAGCCGAACACGTCACCGCTATAGAGCCTGTTTTCTGGTGGAATTATTGTACAATGAAGTGAGAAACTGCACAGGGTCCCGGCGGGTTTATAGGTACCGTCCGGGGTAATACAGTCAATTCTTACCATGTGCATTGTGGTGTTCACTGCGTCTTCTGCTGATATCTTCTGCCGGTCGTCTTCTTCGAAGTTTTTTCTGTAAGCAGGCATACTTCTGTTCCATGAAACCCCTTTTATGTCCACCGATCCTGTTGCCATTTTCGCGGGTTTCCGCCCTTGATAGGCCTGTATGACGGCCTGTGCCATGCGGCGCGAAAGAAAATCAAAAAACTCGGGATCAAACCCCGAACCGCATGAAGCGAACCGGTTGTAGAATTTACTGGCATAATAGTTACCGGGGCCTGAATGGGTGTGGGTACCCGCTATCATCAGGCGGGTCAGGTCAACGTCGGTATCTTCAGCAATCAACTCCGCCACCCGGTGATGGAGCATTCGTGATCCGAAGAGCAGGTCACATTGCACGACGGCAACTCCTTCCTGCCCTGGTCCACGCAGGTATATGGCCCGGGCATACAGGCGGTGACGAAATCCCGCGGCCCGGTTCCCCAGTGATGAGTACCCGGCCAGGGGCATTCCCGGCGGGGGTGTTATATCTGTTTTGGCTGTACCTGCCAGCAATGACGAATTCTTCTCTGATTTAAGCGGCTCTTTTCGTTCAACACGAACGGTCACCTGCCGGGCACTGCCGCATGCCGCCAGTAAAAATAATGCTGTTATAATTGCCGCTGCCAGGATTGTTCTTTTGTTCATTCTACTTCACTCCATCAACTCTCATCACAGGGTATCCACTTATGGAATGAGCTGTCACTCATATTGTCAAGTGTTTTCTTCCTGAAAGGATTCACCGAAAAGGGGGGTGAATAAATATCGGGTAATAATATGAATTTCAATGTCAATTTTGAATGAAGAAGGGCAC
>CAZAOK010000050.1:6999-27390 GCA_964486725.1 uncultured Leptospiraceae bacterium | reverse complement strand
CAGGACGGCGTAACCCCGGTGGAATTTACTGACACCCATACCATGTGGACATTCGGCGACACCATCATGGGCGAAAAGATGATACCAAACTCTCTGGCCTTCAGCCCAAAATTGAACGAAGATAACGTGAACAATCCGGAATTCACTTATTACCGCGAGAAGGGCAAGATTGTCCCCTTTATCAGGTACAGAAAGGGTGAGAACCCCAATAAAGTGAGACTCTGGGCCCTTGACGGGGTAAAGCTTGGGAATACCATGTATGTCTATTATCTGAATATGAAGGTAGTTGAAGAAGGAAACCCTTTCGGCTTCGCGTTGGAATCCATCGGCATCGCCCGCTGGGACATACCCGATGGCTGGCAAGTGGGAGACCGGGTTGATTTCAAAAGGCTTAAGAACCTTTTCCCGGGAGAGTACCCCGCATTCGGCGCCTGCGTGCTGCGAAAGAACGGCTACGTATACACCATCGGCCAGTACGCGAAAAAAGACCTTACCTCGCCGGTGAAAATAGCACGGGTTCCGGAGGATAAGATCACCGATACAAATGCCTATACCTTTCTGCGTAAGGATGGAAAGTGGGTGGACGATATTAAAAAGGCCAGCCCCTTTCTGAACGACGTGGCGGGAGAATGTTCATTGTCCTATAATGAACATTTTAAACAGTACATGATAGTTTACTGCCAGACCTTCAACGGCAAGATCACGGTGGTGCGATTCAACGATTTTTCCATGCTTGACGGGGCAGAAAAGACCGTGGTATACACGGCACCGAAACTTGAATCAGATGATCCCGACAAGCCGGGCTGGTATTATTCCGGCAAAGAGATCTATTCTCATGATGATATGTTGTATTCACTATTTATTCACCCGCTGAAGTACCAGCCCATACTTCTCAGGGTGCAATTTTAGGATCAGAGATGAAAAACGAATTACGGCAAAAACTTTTCAAGTTGGCGATAGCCATACTGTCCCTTGGTGGACTTGTGCTGTCCCTCTATCTCATGTTTATTCACTATTTCCCCCAGGAGCCGGGAACTCTTTTATACAGTATGTGCACCATGGGACAGAGTACAGATTGCGGACTGGTTAATACAAGTGTCTACTCCCATTTTTTGGGAATTCCGCTGGGGGGCTGGGGTGCCCTGTTGTATGCCGCGTTGCTTCTTATTCTTTTCTACATGAAAGTAATGGAAGAAGACTATGCGCAAAACCTCAAACCGGTACTGTTTCTTGGCGGACTATTGTCGGTGCTGGTGAGCATCCCCCTTGCGGTGATCTCAGCGGTACTTCTGAACACCTTCTGCACCCTGTGCGCTGTTCTCTGGATAATTAATGTGAGTATCCTGTTGGTTTCACTGTGGTGGATCACAACTGAAAAAAAAGTTGACGCCGAAACAACAACTAACTCGCTGGAAGAAACACGGGATTTACTATTTATACCATTATGGAAAGCCGTCACTACCTTCAGGCGTTCGTCAATAATTGCCGTTAATCTTCTTCTGGTGCTTGTTGCCATCGTGGCGGTAAATGATTCACTTGAAACACAAAAAGAGATCACCAATATGCTGGTGCGGCAGCAGGCAGAAGCAAGGCTGCTGAGCGAGTATAGTTCTTTTCCCGCTGTAGAGGTTGATACATCACGGGTTCCCGTGTACGCGGGATTTAAAAATGCCCCGGTGGAAGTTGTTGCGTATTTCGATTTTAACTGCGGAGTATGTCACCGTACCATACTTATGCTTGAGAACCTTACCGAAAAATACCCCGGCCAGGTGGTGTTGTACCTGATGCACTTTCCGCTGGATGGCAGGTGCAACCCTTCCATGTCCCGTAACGCACCGGGTAATTCATGCGCGGCGGCCAGGGCGGTGATCAGCCGGTACGGCAAAACCGGTTACATGCCACTAACAGACCGACTGTTAAACCATGAAGGGCTGGTTGATATGAAGGCTATCCAGTCCGCAAGTGAAAATGCTGGTCTATCCTGGGATGAAGTGTCGGGTGATATGAAAAAACAGTCAACAATTGAACAGCTGGAGAATGAGATACACGAGGCCCTCTCAATGGACATAAATGCCACCCCCAATCTCATTGTAAATGGAAAGAAACTTCCCGCTGGTATGCCGCCGGAGCACCTGTTGCAACGGGTTATACAAATCGAACTGGAAAAGACTGAAAAAAAGAACTAAGAAAGGGAATCCCCGCTGCTGTATACAACCGTTATCACTCCTGCTTCTTCCATCATATCCATTGCAAGGGTATCCATGTACGGGTGCTTGAATATAAATATTTTGATGCCGCTGTTAATCAGCATCTTGGTGCATATTGAACATGGCTGATGGGTAACGTATATTATGGCGTCCTTTATTGATACCCCGTGATATGCTGCCTGGATTATTGCATTTTGTTCGGCGTGCAGTCCCCGGCATAATTCGTGACGTTCACCCGAGGGAACATTGTAAATGGTACGCAGGCATGTTTCAGGGGTGCAGTGGGTAATACCTGTGGGAACGCCATTGTACCCCGTGGAAAGGATGCGCTTATCCTTAACAAGTACAGCCCCGACTTTTCTGCGAATACAGGTGGCACGGGTTGCCACGTCCTCGGCAATTGTCATAAAGTAGTCATCCCACGATGGTCGTTCTGTCATTGTCTATTCCACCTCCAGGGTAAAGTCAATGGATGATGATATCTTCTCGTCAGTGTTGAGTGAAAATACTGCTTTTAAGGGTACATAGCTTTTTTTCGGTGAGAACAATCTTTCACTTTCAGTTATTACCGCGGATGGATATTTAAGGGCATACGATTGCAGGTACCGCCCTGATACCTGGTGGGTAAACGACCTGTTTTGCCCTTTCTCAAGTTCAAGAGTTTGCACTTCCTCGCCGATTTCTCCCTGGTACCAGGGTGTGTCCTTGTGAAATATCTGTATGGTTCCCAGCGGGGGGCCCTGGCGTATGGCTGTTTTCTCTTCAGCATCCACCGAAATTGTGGCAATCAAATCACTTTCAGCGTCTTCCCGCAACAGGGAAAACCGGTAACCGGCATTCCCCACCTTAAGCGATGTGCTTTTATACAGCGTCTCCGAATCGGGTCTTGTAATATACAGCAGTATAATAATAATAAGTACTATATCAACAATAAGAAAAATCCGGGAAGAACGTCTTCTCTTATTCGACTGCTCGGTATGCTCACCCTTGCGTATAAGCTCGTAGCGTTCCTGTAGTTTACTTTTCTTTTCCATATTACCAATTTATTATACGTATCTCTCATCTGTAAAGATTACCGCAAAGGCGCAGAGTTCGCTAAGTTCGCAAAGAAAATAAAAAAAAACTTTGCGCCCTTTGTGTTCCTGGCGGCTTCGTAGTGTTTTTTTCAGAACTGGTAAGATAAGAGAAACAGAACTATATCCATTTGTAAAGAAATATTGATAAAGATAACTTTGTTATTTCAAAAAATATAGGAAACAATTTAAAGTGTAATATAATTATTCGTGTTTTGATATTTTTTCGAGGAAAAAATAGTAACCACAGAGACCCGGAATCACAGGCTGAAAATATTTATAAACTTCTCTGTATCTCAGTGCCTCTGTGGTGATCGAAATAATACTTGCAATCGCGGATTGTATATTAGTATAGTAAAATAACCGGTATAACCGGTTTTGCTGTTATTATGATTAGCCAACCAAATATATATTTCTAAATATAGAATTAAGGAGCACGATATGACAATTATCACAGATGTACATGCAAGGGAAATTCTTGATTCCCGTGGAAATCCCACGATTGAGGTGGAAGTACAGCTTACTTCCGGTGTAGTTGGAAGGTTCGCGGTACCATCAGGCGCGTCAACCGGTGAACATGAGGCAGTTGAGCTTCGTGACGGAGACAGCAAACGGTATAATGGTAAAGGTGTTCTGACTGCTGTTCAGAATGTAAATGAAATAATCGCTGGAAGCCTCCTTGAAATGGACGCGATGAACCAGATTGAAATAGACCAGTTGCTGATAGATCTTGACGGAACCCCCAACAAGCAGAAGCTGGGTGCAAATGCCATCCTGGGTGTTTCCGGCGCGTGTGCCCGTGCGGTGGCTGAAACCTTCGGTATGCCGCTTTACCAGTACCTTGGTGGCGTGGGGGCATGTGAACTTCCGGTTCCAATGATGAACATTCTTAACGGCGGCGAGCATGCGGATAATAACGTTGATATACAGGAGTTCATGATCGTACCTGTCGGTGCCGCGACTTTCAAAGAAGCTTTTAGAATGGGTGTAGAGACGTTTCATTCACTGAAAAAAGTGCTTTCCGGTAAAGGTTACAATACCGCAGTTGGTGATGAAGGCGGATTCGCGCCCAACCTGAAGTCAAACGCGGAAGCATTCGACGTGATCATCGAGGCTATCGAGAAGGCCGGATACAAGCCGGGCGAAGATATCTTTCTTGCAATAGATGCTGCTGCCAGCGAGTTCTACAAGAACGGCAAGTACGTGCTTGGAGCAGAGTCAAAACCGGAAAAGACATCCGAAGAGCTGGTGGACATGTACGTGGAATGGATTAATAAGTATCCCATTATCAGCATCGAAGACGGTATGTCAGAGAATGACTGGGATGGCTGGAAAATCCAGTCTGATAAAATCGGTAATAAAATACAGCTCATGGGAGATGATCTCTTCGTTACAAACACGCAGCGTCTTGAGAAAGGTATCAAGCAGGGCATTGCAAATTCAATCCTTATCAAGTTGAACCAGATAGGTACTATTACAGAAACTATTGAAGCAATCGAGATGGCAAAGCGTGCGGGGTATACCGCGGTTGTATCACATCGTTCCGGTGAAACTGAAGACTCAACCATTGCTGACCTGGTTGTGGCAATGAATACAGGTCAGATCAAGACGGGTTCAGCTTCAAGAACAGACAGGATGGCAAAGTATAACCAGCTTCTGAGAATTGAAGAAGAACTGGGAGTCGCGGGTAAATTCAACGGCATAGAGGTTTTTTACAACATTGCTAAATCATAAGAGCAAATTTCCCCTTTTTGTTCTTCTCTTTACTCTTTTTGGCATTTACTGCTTTGTTTTCAGTGAAAGCGGATTGCTTGAGAGAATGCGTCTTGAAGCAGAAAGAAAAGAATTGATGTCTGGAATACAATTCCTCCAGCGTGAAAATACAAACCTGGAGGAATTGCTTAGTCGTCATCGGCAGGGAGAATTCATCAGGGAAGAAGCACAAAGGGCAGGCTTTATCAAGCCTGGTGAAGATGTCCTGTTTGTGCGTGGAGTGTCCGTACCTGAAGAAATTGCCGGCACGCATGATAGCGAAGTGTATGGTGTAAAAATCGAATATCTTCGTATCTTCTGGATAGTGCTGTCCTCACTGGTTGTTCTTATGTATATGTTCGTGAGAAAAGAAGTCAAAACAGGTGAATGAAGAAAGGTCTTATGAAGATATCCAGTTCTGAACTAAGCAAACGTGACATTACTGTTCTCAAATGGCAGTTAAAAACAAGTACTGTTTACGCGGAAAGAGTAATTGAGAAATGCGAGTTCGGTTTTCCGCGAATTGTTCTTCTGAATCCGGCAATGGCAAATGGCAATGATAAAGACGCGGTACAATATACCGCTATTGCCAATCCATTGTGGCTTACCTGTCCCTATCTGAATGAAGAGATACACGAACTGGAAAACATGGGATATATCTCAAAGATATCACAGTTTATCAATGATGACATTATGCTTCATAGAAAAATGTCATCCGCCCACGCTCATTTTTATTACCTGAGAAAAAAAAACTACGAAAAGTCTATGAATCAAAAATACCCCATTGAACAATACGAAACATTTAATAAAGGTGTAGGAGGGATAAAAAATACAAGCTCCCTAAAATGTTTGCATTTACAGTTCGCCCATTATAGAATATTTGAAAACAATGTTGCGGGACAGGTTACCTGCAGATTATTACATAACAAGGTAGATTGTGATGAAGCGCGCTGTAGAAATGCCCTTAAAAGAACATGAGATAATCGTACTAAAAAAATTAAAAAAAGACGGATCAATAGAATTTAACATTATTGAAAAAACAGCAGCCATTCTCAGGGAAGGGGGAATGGTGGTGATGCCGGTTGATAATATTTATGGCATCGTCGGCATGGCAACTCCTGAGATGGAGAGGAAGATTTCAAAGCTTATCGGAAAGCCCAACAAACGATTTGTCAGGCTTATCGCGAATTATAAAAATCTCGATGAAATTGCCAGGATTGACAAGTTCCAGTTCGATTTTCTTCACCGGCTCTGGCCCGGAGAGGTTACCGTAATACTTCCAAGAAAAAATGATTATACGAAACAGGATGAAATAGCGGTACGTATTCCCAAAAATAAACTACTATCTCTACTGCTTGAATACATGGATCGCCCATTAATATATTCGAGTGCCTTTCGAAAACCAAGAAAAATATATTATAAAAAAGATGAGATAATTAATGCCTATCGTGACAGGGTTGATTTAATACTTATTATCGAGGAATTGTGCAAAAGGCACCCTGAGTCAACTATAATTAATGTAAGCAAAGAAAAATTGAAAATTGTTCGGGAAGGAAAAGTGCCCGTAGAAGAAATCAAGTCATTGTATTTTCTCGGAAAGGATGATGATTACCTGTATTGATGTAAATATGATTTTTACCGAAAAGCCGCACCCACCCGGGTGAGAAATCAGGATGTTTTGAAGGTCTCAGTGAATTGCCGATCACGTCTTTCCTGGCCAGTATCTTTTTGCCGATGCTGTCAGCGAAATATGCTTTTTCGATGTCTCCGGATTGTATTATTATAATAATCCCGCTTGATGGCAGCCCGCTGTCCCCTGAAAACAGGTCAATAGCTTCTATTGTTTTCCCATGAACTGTTACTGAAAAATAATGGGAAGTCTTTTGCTCGGCATATTCCATGTCGGTAACCTGGTGTACAGAGTATGAGCTGAATGGATGGATAAACCATGAACGGTTTCGCGAGAAAGTGATCCAGCGAAATGGAAGTTGATATTCTTTATCGCTGACAGGTCGTGTACCTGTACGTACCTTTTTTGCATGGGACAGTTCGGGAAACCTGTCGAAACTTTTATCGCGAAACTCGATAACTTTCGCGTGAATATGGTACAGGGCGGAAAAATCGATTGTATCAAGTGAACGCTTTTTATATTGTTCAAGCATGGATTTAAGTTTAAATAAATAATCAATACCCTCTATGGAATCATAATGAGAGTAGATTGACAGGAGAAGGTTGATCTTGCTGATCAGGCTTTCATACGCGTCTTCAAATCCGGTATGTTTCTCTTCAAGCCGGTACAGCTGCTTCTCTAATATCTTGCTGATCTCTTGTATCTTCTGAAGATTCTCTTCCCAGAATTCCCTGTACTTTAAAAGCTCCCCTTCATCTGCCCTGTATGTGGGTGTATCACTGTTCATGTGTATATTATTGGCATTATATCCCGCCAAGTCAAAGCATTTTCTTTGTTATATTATTCACCGCAAAGGCGCTGAGAACGCGAAGAACACAAAGATTATATGACTCTAAAACAGTATTAACCATCCCAATAAGATCGTATACTATCATGCGGCTCTAAATATATGAAACCGCCGCTTCACTTGATATACGCAGATGAACACGGATAATTAGTGAACTGATCACACATCACTTTTAACTTTTCTCATAACTTTTTTTGCGTCTTTCCTTTCCTTTGCGACTTTGCGTTGATCTTTTTAGAAATCCCTGGTATTGATTCTTGATGTTTTAATTTAGAAAATACTAAAAAATCATTGAAATGAAAGGGCTATTTTCTTATCATGTATATATAACAATAGTTCTCATGTAATGTTACCTGTCGCTCATTCATTCACTTTTCCGCTCTTCAAATTTGCTTAAATATTAAGGGTTATTTTGGGTATTTTAGTTGATTCTGCTATAATACTATAATAAGTTACACCTTGATGTGCACAAAATAAAAGGTTTTGTTTAGTTTATTAAAGATGGATACTAAATTAAAGAAAGGAGTTCGTATATGGCGGTTGGACAGTCTAAGAAAGTTATGAAATCAATGGATGGGAACATGGCAGCTGCGTACGTTTCATACGCATTCACTGAAGTTGCAGCCATATATCCTATTACACCATCATCTCCAATGGCTGAGCATATTGATGAATGGTCATCATATGGGAAGAAGAATATATTTGGTGAAATAGTTCGGGTTGTTGAAATGCAGTCCGAGGCAGGTGCGGCAGCGGCATTGCACGGATCTCTGCAGGCAGGTGCCTTAACCTCAACCTATACTGCCTCACAGGGGCTTCTGCTTATGATCCCCAACATGTACAAGGTTGCGGCCGAGCTTCTCCCCGGCGTGTTTCACGTAAGTGCCCGTTCTTTGTCGGCACAGGCATTATCAATATTTGGTGATCATCAGGATGTATACGCCACACGGCAGACCGGTTTCGCGTTGCTTGCCAGTGGTGGTGTTCAGGAAGTAATGGATCTTGCCGCGATTGCCCATCTATCAGCTATTAAGAGTAAAATTCCATTTCTCCATTTTTTCGATGGTTTCCGTACTTCTCACGAGATACAGAAAATCGAGGCAATTGAGCCGGATGAACTTGCCAAGCTGGTGGATTATGACAAGGTGCAGGAATTTCGTGCCAACGCACTCAATCCCGAACACCCTGTTACAAGGGGAACGGCGCAGAATCCTGATATCTATTTCCAGGCCAGGGAGGTAATTAACTCCTATTATGACGCTATACCTGATATTGTTGAAGAATACATGAAGGAAATCACAAGGCTTACCGGCAGGGAATATCATCCCTTTACCTATTACGGTGCTGAAGATGCTGAAAATATTATCATGGCAATGGGTTCTGTAACAGATACCATAAAAGAAACCATAGATTACCTTGTAGATAAAGGTGAAAAGGTAGGACTTGTCACATGCCATCTCTACAGGCCCTTCTCCGAAAAATATTTCTTAAAGGTTCTTCCCAAAACTGTGAAAAGGATCTCAGTTCTTGACAGGACAAAAGAACCTGGCGCAGTTGGCGAACCGCTGTACCTGGATGTACGATCTATTTTTTACAATAAAGAAAATGCGCCGCTTATTGTTGGCGGAAGATATGGTCTCAGTTCCAAGGACACCACCCCTGGACAAATCGTTGCTGTGTTTAACAACCTGAAATTGCCAGAGCCAAAAGACGCCTTCACAGTTGGTATCGTTGACGATGTTACCTTTACATCGCTTCCGGTAGAGGAAGAAATTAATGTATCAGCAAAAGGTACTTTCGAAGGTAAGTTTTACGGCCTGGGTTCAGATGGAACGGTTGGCGCCAACAAGAATTCAATCAAGATAATAGGGGACAATACAGACCTGTTCGCCCAGGCATACTTTGCCTACGATTCAAAGAAATCAGGTGGTATTACCGTATCTCACCTCAGGTTTGGCGAGCAGCCTATTCGGTCAACTTATCTTGTCAACAATCCTGATTTTGTGGCGTGTCATGTGCCGGCCTACCTTGAAAAGTACGACATGCTTTCGGGATTGAAGAAGGGAGGCACCTTCCTGTTCAACTCAATATGGGATGAAGAGGAAACAAAACAGAAACTGCCCGATCACATAAAACGTTACCTGGCTGATAATGATATCAGGTTTTACATTATAAACGCTACCGAAATCGCCGACCGTATTGGTCTTCCGGGAAGAACAAATACTATAATGCAGGCGGCATTCTTCAAGCTTTCAAATGTTATTCCATATGACATGGCTGAAAAGAAGATGAAGGATGCGATTGAAGATACCTATGGAAGAAAGGGCGAAGAAATAGTAAAGAAGAACGTTGCCGCGGTAGAAGAGGGTGCCAACAATGTGCACGAGGTAAAAGTTCCCGATGAGTGGAAAAGCATACAGGTCAAGGAAGCGAAAGACGAAAGAAATATTCCTGATTTCGTAAAGAAGATTGCTGAACCAATTAATTTACAGAAGGGTGATGATCTTCCTGTAAGTGCTTTCGTTGACTGGGCAGACGGGTCGTTCCCTCCTGGAACAACCGCCTATGAAAAACGCGGCATTGCCATCAATACTCCAGAATGGCAGCCGGATAACTGCATACAGTGTAACCAGTGCGCTTACGTGTGTCCCCACGCGGTGATCAGGCCATTCCTTCTTGATGATAATGAAGCGAAGGGAATGCCATCCAATGTGGTAACACTGGATGCCAAAGGCAAGGGGCTTGAGGGCTACCAGTTCAGAATACAGATAAGCCCGCTTGATTGTACAGGATGTGGAAACTGTGCCGATGTGTGTCCTTCAAAAGAGAAAGCACTCATAATGAAACCGCTTGAAACACAGATGGACCAGGCCCCCATTTGGGATTACTTCGTGGAGAATGTCAGCTACAAGGACAACCTGGTGAAAAAAACTACTGTAAAAGGCAGCCAGTTCTGCCAGCCCCTCTTCGAGTTTCACGGGGCATGCGCGGGCTGTGGTGAAACACCGTACATCAAGCTGATCACACAGCTGTACGGTGACCGTATGATGATTGCCAATGCCACAGGGTGTTCTTCAATTTATGGTGGGTCCGCACCGGCCACGCCTTACTGTACAAATCCTGATGGTTGTGGTCCGGCATGGGCCAGCTCCCTTTTCGAAGATGCCGCTGAATATGGGTATGGTATGCATCTTGGTGTCTTCCAAATGAAAACCTGGATCGTGCAGGTGCTTGGAGAACTGAAAGCCGAGACTAACAGTGATGCCCTTAAATCTGCAATTGATACATGGCTTAACAACAGGGAGGACGCCGACGGTTCACGTGCCGCTACACAGGAGCTGCTGCCTCTTCTTGAGAAAGACGGTTCAGACAAAGCGAAAAAGGTACTTGAGCTGAAGCAGTATCTTATCAAAAAGTCTGTATGGATATTTGGTGGTGATGGCTGGGCATATGATATCGGGTACGGTGGTGTTGACCATGTTATTGCCTCGGGTGAAGATGTAAACCTTCTTGTCATGGACACAGAGGTTTACTCTAATACCGGTGGGCAGTCTTCGAAGGCAACCCCAACCGCATCAACTGCCAAGTTTGCCGCCTCGGGTAAGAAAATCCGAAAGAAAGACCTTGGCATGATGGCCATGTCATATGGGTATGTATATGTTGCCCAGGTGGCAATGGGTGCAAGCCAGAATCAGTATATAAAGGCACTTACCGAAGCAGAGGCATATCCCGGACCGTCATTGATTATCGCGTATTCGCCGTGTATTAATCATGGTATACGTTCAGGAATGGGTAAAACCCAGGCCGAAGAAAAGAAAGCGGTTGAGTGCGGTTACTGGCAGACATACAGGTATAATCCCCTTCTTGAAGAAGAAGGAAAGAACCCCTTTGTCCTTGATTCAAAGGAGCCAAACTGGGATGAATTCCAGAACTTTCTTATGGGAGAGGTCCGCTACACGGCGCTTAAGCGTGAATTTCCTGATATCGCTGACGAGCTCTTTAAGTCGGCGGAAGAGCACGCTAAATGGCGATACAATACCTACAAGAGACTTGCGGGTAACGAATAGAAGCGAATAGAATACAATAGGAACAAACGATGGCTCATCCTGAAAAACCGGGATGAGCCATTTTTTTGTAATAATTACACTTGAGTTTGGCAGTTGTCATTTCGCTGAAGTGACGGAATCTCTTGAACCAGTAGTGTAGAGGTAGAGATTCCTGCAGGAATGACACGGGGGCATCAACTCAAATCAGTATCCGTGCCGCCGTGAGAACCCCTGTTCAGTTCATTCCCATTACAGGTGTTCCGCGATATACTGTTTAATAATGTTTCGGGCGGGTTCAGACATGCGTATCAGTTTAAAGGTTACATAATATGTTTCTTCTTCGGTGATGGTACGATCAGAAAGTAACCGGCAGACCATATCAATCTTAAAATCCGACATCTTAAATTTCAAAGAATATTTTTTATTATAATCAAGCTCCCGGCTAACCCGTACTACCGCCTCGTATTCATTCAACCGGTTAAGCGTACCATTAATTTCTACAGGATGTTCCTTTTTCGTGGTACCCGATTCCGCGTCAGTATCTTCCATTTCCGAGATAACACAGGGTATGATTACCTCAACATAGGGGTGCCGCACTTCCTTACCCCGGTTGAATGTCCCTGGAATAGGTATAGTGATAATGTTTCCCTCAATATTGTTTACGTGAGATGTAAACGAATACTCAGCATCACCGCTTCGCCAGAAATGGACATCGATATCCCTGTCCATGAATCTTGTCATTATGTCTTTGGGTTTTCTGAAAAACTTAATATTAATCGAATCGATAGCTATTGTATCAACTTTTCCGATGGCAACGTTGTCCTCTTCGGTCTTGAAATACAGCAGGGTGTCCAGTTCAAGGGAATGGAGGTCTGTTAGAGGTTCTTTAAATTGTGCTGAATGATATACCTTCTCGTAGGTGATTATCAGGTCGTGACAAATCGATTCAAGAGAATCTTTAGTTTCTTCTGAATTCATCAGGTAAGGCATGAAATTACCTATAGCGGATTCAAACAACCCGGGATTATTGAATATCTGCTCGGGCCTGGGCAGGTTAAGCGTGTCGGCCATGCTGTGTAAAATTTTTGATTGAAAATTTGTAAGTCCTTTTTGTTTTGTTTTAAATAAAAACAGCTGGTAGGCGCCGGCTTTTTTCTTTTTCAAAGACTGGTTATAACGAAGAAGTCCGAAAAAAGCGATGATGAGGCCGATTATCACTATTCCCAGCAGCACCTCCCAGATGGGAGCAACACGCCACTTGACACCCCAGACTGTTATGATTTCCATATGAAATCCTTGTGTATAAAAATACCCGCGTGTGCCGTGCAGATATGAATTTTTGAGCCGCCTCGGTTTAGGTGGATTCCCTCATGCGCGCATCAGCCTTCTTCCTGACGGAAGCATGACCTCAACACTCAGATTTGGGATTCCAGGCTCTGTAGTATTGGGTCAAAAATACAACATATCCGTCACGTACACCGCAGGCACTTCACACTATAGTGCAGTAGTTGCGAACCTGCAAGAAAATTTTACTTGTATGATCCAATAAATACTGTCTTAAATGGAACGCGAACACAAGCCAAAGGAATACTTCTGTTGAAAAAAGCCTTTCTAACATCCATGCTGCTGTTTTGCATTACCGCCTGTGGTATTTTTATATGGGATATTCCCAATGAATTACTGGCGTTTGGCAAGAACAAGGTCAACCGGGAACAGTTCAACTGGCGTGTTCTTCACACTGTACATTTTGATATCCATTATCCAAAGGGAATGGAATACCTTGCATACGCGACCTCGAAATACGCCGAGCAGGGATATACCAGGATTGCCAATGCCCTGCGGCACCAGCTGTATGACCCGGTACCCATTATAATTTTTCCTTCACATATTGACTTTCAGGAAAACAATATCCTGCAGCAGGTTATAGGGGAAGGTACCGGTGGATTTACCGAGGCTTTCAAGAGCAGGGTGGTAGTACCCTTTACCGGATCATACTATGAGTTTCGCCATGTTCTGGTTCATGAGCTTACCCACGCCTTCCAGTACGATATTCTTTTAAACGATACTTCCGGTGCGGTGCGTTCAGTTTTTTCAGGGGGAGGGGTACCCCTGTGGATCATGGAGGGGATGAGTGAATACCTTTCAATAGGCTACGATGAAACTGCAGACATGGTGATGCGTGACCTGCTTCTGAATGATATGTACATAACCCTGATGGATCTTACCCGGCTCAGGGTTCCCGGTATGTATTTTATTTACAAGGAGGGACAGGCGTTTTTTTATTTTTTCGAGAAAACCTATGGTGAAGGAAAAATAGGACAGCTGTTACGTGATATACGTGATACGGGGAATTTCAATGAGGCGATAAAAGGTATTACCGGGAAAAAACTTGAAGAACTTGACATGGAGTTTCATCGGTTTTTCAAGAAACGGTATTACCCGGTTCTGGAAGGGCGTAACTTCGATGAAGAAGAGGGACGCCAGGTTACCTTTCATAAGAAGACGAAGTCTGCCTTCAATATCAGCCCGGCAGTATCACCTGATGGGAAAAAAATAGCCTACATAAACAACAGGGACATCTACTCAAGCATCTCAATCTTGTACCTTGACAAGAAGGGGAAAAGAAAAAAGATACGTAATATTGTTACCGGAAACAAGAGTTCGAGGTACCAGGGCATGCACCTGATGTCCAACCAGTTGACATGGTCACGGGACGGGAAACACCTGGTATTCGTCGCCCAATCATATGGCCGTGACGTGATTTTCATAATTAACGCGGATAATGGCTCTGTTTCCAAAAATATAAAGCTGCCTTTCAGGGCAGTTCTTGACCCGTCCTTTTCTACTGACGGGAAATCCATAACATTCATCGGGCAGACTAATACACGGTATGATGTATATCTTTACGGGATAGAATCAAGACAGCTCAGGCGGATTACAGATGACTACTTTGCGGAGAGATATCCCCGCCTGTCACATGACGGCAGGTTTGTGTACTATTCATGCAACTGGAACGAAGAAGGTGACAAAGAGAGCAATAATTACCGTATTATGAGGATAAACCTGGAAACCGGGGAAAGAGATATCCTGGTTGATGATAAAGAAAAAAACATACAGGTGAGTGTATCAACAGATGGTAAGAACCTGTTGTATGTATCAAACAGAACCGGCATATATAACCTGTACAGGTATGACATCGAGGCCGGCAGGGAAGAACAGCTCAGCAACGTGGTAAGCGGGTTATTCTATCCCAGCTGGTTTCCTGATGGAAACAAGGCTGCCTTCGTTGCCTATCAGAACGGCGGGTATGATATATTTATAAAGGATTCACTTGAGCCACTGGAGAAAACAGAAGGGCGGGTAACTGAGTACATGGAAGTGGAATATCCTGACCCGTATTTCCCGTTGTCAGGGGGGGAGTTTGATGAATACCGTGTCCGTTTTTCCCCCGACTGGCTTATTTTCGGACTGGGCGGCACCGTCGGTTACGGGTTTGCCGGTTTCGCGCAAATGAGTATCAGCGATTACATGGGGGAGAACAGGCTGGTGGTAAGTGCCGATTACCTGCGATACGACAGTGATGATAACGTGAATCTTGATATGCAATACTGGTTTCTGAAGCACAGAATTGACTATGGGTTTGGTGTGTTCAGGCAGCGAAACCCTTACGGGATTTTTACGCTTGAAAATTTAAACGATGTATTACATAACGCCTACTGGTCAACGTTGTATCTTGATCATTACGGTGTGTACGGTATAGCGAGTTATCCCTTTACGAAATATTTCAGGTTTACCACAAGGCTGTCTTCAAGCAGGTATGAGCGAGTCTACAGCCTTTACGATGAAAGACCTGACGTGTATGCCAACCTGAACCAGGCCTCATTCGCGCTGCATTATGATAATGTACTGTGGGGATACATGGTTCCACTGAGAGGGTGGAGGGGCATGGTGAAGTACAGTCATGCTGCCGACCTTACAGGGCAGGACTTCAACTTTTCAAGTATAGATTGTGATATCAGGCGTTACTTTTTTCTTTCTAAAAAATACGTATTTGCTTTTCGCGGGGCGGGTGGAAAAATATATGGCAGGGATAGAGAATTTTTCAAGTATTATATCGGCGGATACAGCACACTGCGGGGACATCCTTTCCTTGAATATGGCGGTGAGAATATGTTCATATTTAACGGTGAGTTCAGATTCACGTTTATAGAAGGGATCAAGTTTGGATGGCCGCTTTTTTTCAGGCTGGGAAATATAGGTGGCGTGCTTTTTACGGATATGGGATCAGCATGGGATACACAGTACCGGTTCAGGGACAAAGAAACAGGAGAATTCAGCGATTTCAAGGCTGACATAGGTTTTGGCTTCAGGATGACCCTGTATCCCATAGTAATTTTAAAACTTGACTATGCCTGGCCATGGTATTATACATCCTTTGGTGACAGGAGAGTCGTTTTCAGCCTGGGCTATGAATTTTAAGATAATGGCAAACGAAATGGAAAGAAAAGCGAAAATTGAAAGAAAAACAGCTGAAACGGACATATCACTCACGTTGACGCTTGAGAGTATTCAGAAATCGCAGATTCGGTCAGGGGTTCCTTTCTTTGATCATATGCTCTCATCAATGACCAGGCACGGCAGAATGAGTATGCTGCTTGCCTGTGAAGGAGACATTCAGGTAGATGATCATCATTCCGTGGAGGATACCGGCATCTGCATGGGTAAAGCTTTCAGAAAAGCAATCGGTGACAGGAAGGGAATAAGCCGTTTCGGGGAAGCTGTCGTTCCCATGGACGAGGCACTGTCCATGTGTGCGGTTGACCTGTCGGGGCGGGGGTTTTTTCAGTACACCGGGATAGATTTGCAGGGATACATACATACTTACAGCGAGGAGTTGACCCTTGAATTTATGCGTTCATTTGCCATGAATGCTGAATTAACACTTCATATCAGGCTGCTTGAGGGCAGTAACCGGCATCATATACATGAATCCATGTACAAGTCCCTGGGTATCGCGCTGTACCGGGCGTATAGTATTGACAGTGTGGGCAGAGAAGAGATTCCCTCAACAAAAGGTGTTCTTTAATGATTACAGTAATTGACTATGGAATGGGGAATCTCAGGTCAGTGGTAAAAGCCGTGGAAAAGTATACCAGCCGGGTTCAGGTCTCTTCTGATCCTTCAATAATTGAAAAATCAAGGGCACTGATTATGCCCGGTGACGGGGCCTTTGGTATGGCAATGCAGCATCTGAGAGATATGGGATGGGTCGATCCCCTGCTTTCTTTTATCCGGGGGGGAGGTTACTTTCTCGGGATCTGCCTGGGGTACCAGTTGCTTTTTTCCAGGAGCGTGGAATTCGGTGAGCATGAAGGTCTCGGGATTATTCCGGGCAGTGTAGTCAGGTTTCCCGATTCAGACCTCAAGGTGCCGCACATGGGATGGAACCAGGTCGAATTTCGACAGAAGTCACCATTTTTGGAAGGGGTTCCCTCCAACAGCTATTTTTATTTTATACACACATACTACCCTGAAATTGAAGATGATTCATGGATAATCGGGGAAGCTGAGTATGGTGTAACCTTTCCCTGTATAGTGGGCAAGGGAAATTGTGTCGCCACGCAATTTCATCCTGAAAAGAGTCATAAGATGGGTTTAAAGATAATTGAAAACTTTGTGAGGTTGGTATGCTGATAATCCCTGCCATTGATATAAAGAACGGAAAGTGTGTGAGGCTCATTCAGGGAGATCCTGACAGGGAAACAATATATTCAGATGATCCCGTGGCCATGGCACGTCATTTTGAAAGTGCCGGTGCCAGGCTTATTCATGTTGTCGATCTCGATGGTGCCTTTGAAGGATACCCGGTAAACCAGGATACGGTTCTTGAGATCGCGGCAAGCGTCTCCATACCCATAGAGATAGGCGGGGGAATCAGGAACGCGGAGTCATTAGAGCAGTATATTGAATCCGGAATCAAGAGGGTAATACTTGGCACCATTGTTCTGGAAGATGAATTCAGTAAGCTGGTGTCACGGTACCGTGATTCGATAATAGTGGGGATAGACGCGAAAGATTCCATGGTTGCCACGCATGGCTGGAAGAAGGTATCAAGCGTACACGCGGTAGACTTTATAAAAGAATTGCAAAAAAAGGGAATAACTGAGATAATATTTACCGATATTTCAACTGACGGCATGTTAACGGGTCCTAATTACCCGTCCCTTGAGCAAATTCTTGACGAGGTTGAAGGTATTTCGCTTATTGCTTCTGGTGGTGTCTCATCCATAGAAGATCTTACCAGGTTGAGTGAAATATCCGGGCCCGGGCTCAAGGGATGTATCGTAGGAAAAGCAATATATGATGGGAGAATTGATCTGCACGAGGCACTTGAATTATTTCAATAAACCAATTGGTGCAGGTAGCAAGTAAATGAAAGATTACGAAGAAATAGATGTTGAGATCAAACTGCCCGTGGAGATCGAGCAGTATGAAAGAAAGATATATGATCTCAAACAGCTCATAGAAATCAGTAAAGGGCTTAACTCCACTCTTGATTATAATATACTTATTGACTCCATTCTGCTCACGTGCATGGGGCAGATGCAGCTATTGAAAGCCGGTATATTCATTCAAAAAGGAATCGACAGCTACGAATTCATACTGCACAGAAACTACAAGGGGTTCGAACTGGATCATACGAGGGAATACGTGATCCATTCAGATTCAGAAATGATCCAGTTTCTGGATACACATTTCAGGTGTTATACCCTCACCGAGATGACCGATGCGCTGGGTTCAGATGAATCACTCGAAACACTGAAGGTGGTAGATCCCGCCCTCATCGTGCCGCTAAAGGGAAAAGGAAAGCTGAATGGAATCATCGTATTGAGCGAACGAATAAATGGAAAGAAATTTACTGAATCTGAAAAAGAATACCTCTTAAACATCGCCTCACTCGCGGGTATCGCCATACAAAACGCTTTTCTGTATGAAATGGCAACCACTGATATGATGACAAAATTGAAAATTCATCATTATTTCCAGGCTGTGCTGATGGAAGAACGGGAAAGGGCTGTCAGAAATCACCTGGCTTTATCATTGATCATGATAGATATTGATCATTTCAAAGATTTTAATGATACCTACGGACACACCTGTGGAGACCTCGTGCTGCAGAATGTCGCCGAGCTTATCAGCATATCCGTGCGGCAGAGTGATATTGCGGCACGTTACGGTGGAGAGGAGTTCGCGGTGATACTGCCGCACACTGATATCAATGAATCCATGAAAGTGGCCGAACGAATTCGTTCCGGCGTAGACCAGTCAAAAGTTGAATATGACGGCAAGCAACTGGGTGTTACCGTGTCAATAGGTATAACCCAGTTTAATCCAAAAACTGATCATGATAACAGGACATTTGTGGAAAGGGCAGACAGGGCGTTATACATGTCAAAACAGCAGGGACGAAACAGGATCAGTTATTTAACAGTATCCGAGAAAAGTTCTTGATTTGACACATGAAAGCAATATAATCTTCAAAATCATCTTTATCGGGGTCTTATAATGAAACTACTACAAGCTATCTCGTTTTGCCTGATCACTACTCTTGCCATTCAACTCTCATTTATGCCCGGAGTATGGGGGCTGACAGTTGAAGAACAGGCCGGCAAGCGCAAGGGACGTGAAGTTCCCATATACCAGGATGAGTTAAGCAGAAAAGCTCCCGAACGTCGTGACAACGCGCCCCAAACCCGGAAACGAGACCCGCGCCTGGCATGCATGCTTTCCCTTATCGTTCCAGGGGGGGGACACGTATACCTCAGGCAAGACCTCAAAGCAGTTGGTTTTTGCCTGTTGACAGGTGCCGGCTACAGTTTTGCCGCGTACTACCTGTATCTTGGCATAGCTCAGACTGATTCAAATACTGAGAGGAAGTCCCGGCTTATTATTTCAGGTCTTCTATTCGTAGTGGGTGCGATAGTGCACGTTGTCGGCGTGGTTGAAGCATACAATGATGCCATTGAAATAAATGAAAAACAGTATTATTATGGAAAGAACAGATCTTCCAGTCCCTTCGTGGCCACCCTGGAGTACCGGTGACCAGGGAAATTTAATGCTTTTCGGTTAAAATTCTCTGTGTCTATGCCACTTTGTGATATTCTTTGTAATGTATGAAGAAAAACGAAGAATACCTGTGATGGCATTCCAAAAAATGACATAATTACGGATATTTCCTTGACATCAGGTTTGGTTTATTATTAATTTGTCTCCAATTGAAGGGCCCATAGCTCAGTTGGTTAGAGCGGCTGACTCATAATCAGTAGGTCCAAGGTTCGAATCCTTGTGGGCCCAGATACAGGAGAGGATAATTCTCCTTTTCAATGTATGACAAAAGTGAGCTTTTACAGCACTAAGTGAAAAATATGCAACGGAGTAAATTATAATGTACGCGATTGTTGAAATAGCAGGAAAACAGTATAAAGTCGAGAAGGACATGACAATAGCTGTTGATAAGCTGAAAGGTGAAGAAGGTGACGTAACCCTTGATAAGGTTCTCATGTGTGTAGATGGAGAAAAAGTGCTGATAGGTCAGCCATATCTTGATAATGTATCCGTATCGGCCAGCGTGCTGGAGATATTCAAAGATAAAAAGGTACGGGGAATCAAGTTTAAAAAACGAAAAAACTATACAAGAACACTGGGACACAGGCAGCAGCAGACAAAACTTAAGATAAATGACGTTGCCGTAAAGTAAAGCGGTGATAAGAGTAAAACTGTTAAAGGTCGACTATACCGATAACAGGGTTGTACTGTCCGACAATGGAACTGCGGG
>CAZAOK010000050.1:0-6899 GCA_964486725.1 uncultured Leptospiraceae bacterium | reverse complement strand
ATTATTGTTCGGCAGCGCGGTACCAAGATCCATCCTGGTATAAACGTGGGCAAGGGTGGTGACGATACCCTTTTTGCCACAATTGATGGTAAAGTGACTTTTGAAAATGTGGGTAAAACCAGAAAAAGGGTTTCAATATACCCTGCTTCATAATGATTCCAGTCTGCATTGCGCAGATTTATCAGGTTGACTTTATATTATCAGGATCGCGTATTGAGGTAATCTCTTTACGCGATTCGTGTTTAAAGATGACAACCACAAAAACTCTGTATCTCTGGTTCTCTGTGGTTACTAACAGTTCCGCATACATGACTTCGATAAGGAAAATTAACAGTGCCGAAATTTACTGATACAATAGTCGTAAGGATTCGTGCCGGAAAAGGCGGGCCCGGCGCGGTATCATTCCGCAGGGAAAAATACATACCCCGTGGCGGCCCCGATGGTGGTGATGGTGGGAAAGGCGGTAATGTATACTTCCAGGCAGATGGAGGATATCATAACCTTTCACATCTTTTCAAGGATCGTGTTTATTCAGCTGAAAAGGGAAAGCAGGGTATGGGGCAGAACAAGCACGGAAGGGATGGAGAAGACCTGGTTGTCAAGGTGCCACCCGGAACCCAGCTGATAGACAGGGAATCAGACGAAGTAGTTGGAGACCTCCTTGAGGACGGAGAACAAATTCTCGTTGCAAGCGGGGGTATGGGCGGGAAGGGTAATTCTCATTTCAAATCATCTACCTACCAGGCTCCCCGTTTTGCCCAGCCTGGAATGCCCGGTGACGAAAAAGAGCTTGTGCTGAATCTGAAGCTCATCGCGGATGTGGGACTTGTTGGACTTCCAAACGCCGGAAAGTCTACTTTGCTGTCATCAGTTACTAACGCAAAGCCCAAGGTTGCCGATTACCCCTTCACCACACTCATCCCCAATCTTGGGGTAGTGCCTCGTGATAACGGTACATATTACAAGATCGCAGATATACCTGGGATTGTTGAGGGGGCACACAGGGGACACGGACTGGGACTGTCCTTTCTGCAGCATATAGAGCGTGTACGGGTAATTCTATATTGCATCGAAATTACCGAAAAGGATCCTGAATACACTCTTTCACTACTGCAGTCAGAACTCGAGACATATAATCCGGCATTATTGTCTCGTCCATACATGATACTTCTTACAAAGTCCGATCTGGTGGATAATAAGGATATCCTGGCGATGGATGAGATCATGAAAGATCATGAAGTGCTTCCGATTTCATCAGTTTCAGGGGATAACATTGAAAAATTGCTGCATTCAATAGAATTATTACTGGAGAAGTCAGGTGCCTCGTAAAGAGTACATACAAAATGTTCGTCGTGTGGTGGTGAAAATCGGTTCGTCATTGATTACAGAGAATAACACCATATCAACAAACAAGATATCACGTCTCGTTACCGATATAACCTCGTTGACCAGGGCAGGCTACCAGGTGGTGGTGGTGTCTTCCGGCGCGATCAGTGCCGGCTCAGGCGCCATGAACAAGAAAAGACAGCTTTGCAGTATCCCCGAGAAACAGGCAATGGCGTCGGTGGGCCAGACTATTTTAATGAATGAATACCGTAAGTGTTTCAACTGGGAAGGACGGGAGGTGGGCCAGATTCTTCTTACCGAAGATGATGTGAAACATCGACGACGTTTTATCAACGCCCGGCACACACTTCAGGCATTGCTGGAGATGAATATTATCCCTATCGTCAATGAAAACGATTCAGTAGTTATAAAAGAGATTAAATTTGGTGACAATGATACTCTTTCAGCCCATGTGGCCAATATAATTGAAGCAGATCTCCTGATATTGCTTTCAGACGTAGATGGATTTTACTGGGACATGAAGGACAGCCACCCGGTTGAAGAGATTCACGAGATAAATGAAGAGATAAAGAAAAGATGCCGTGGCACGTCAAGCCAGTATGGTACAGGGGGGATGACCACAAAGATTGCCGCCGCCGAGATAATATTGCGTTCAGGCGAGATGATGATAATAGCCAACGGGAACGAAGAAAAAGTACTCACAAGGATTATGAATGGCGAAAAGCTTGGAACATTGTTTGCGGGTTCTAATCCAGTGTTAAAAAGCCGAAAACGATGGATAGCTTTTAATGTACGGGCTAAGGGATGTCTCACTATTGACGAGGGGGCAGTACACGCGTTAATACACAGCAAAAGATCTCTTCTGGCCATCGGTATAATATCAGCAACCGGCACATTTGAACTGGGCGATGCGGTAGATATCTGCAGTAAGGATGGAAATGTGATCGGTCGCGGTATTGTTAATTACAACAGCAGTGAGTTGCGCAAAATAATGGGTAAAAACTCTAACCAGATAAATGAAATCCTTGGAGCTGCTTTTTACGATGAGGTTATCAACAGAAACGACTTGATAATTTTTTGATAAACTGCAATTTTATCATTGTAATTATGAAACATTCTTCCTAGTAGTTGTCCTATGAATGAAGAGAGTGTAAACCCTCCATGCAAGAAATTATATATAATGATACAGCAAATAATGACAAACAGGGATAATATTGTATGATTAACAAAATTATAAGTCTGTTCTTTGGCACCAAGCATGAGAGAGATGTAAAAAAAATGATGCCGCTGGTGCAGCGGATTAACGAACTGGAACCTTCAATACAGAAAATGTCTGACAATGAAATGAAGGCCAAAACAGTTGAATTCCGCCAGCGCATTGACAGGGGAGAGTCACTTGACGACATCCTTCCTGAAGCGTTTGCCCTGGTACGTGAAGCATCTGTCAGGACACTCGGTATGCGCCATTTTGATGTGCAGCTGATGGGTGGTATCGTGCTTCACCAGGGAAAGATAGCCGAGATGAAAACAGGTGAGGGTAAAACACTGGTGGCAACCATGCCCATGTACCTTAACGCCCTTATCGGCAAAGGAGCACATCTTATAACGGTGAACGACTACCTTGCCCGGCGTGATGCTGAATGGATGAGTCCCATCTACAAGTTTCTTGGCCTTTCAGTGGGGTTTATACAGCATAACATGGACCCCCATCAACGCCAGGAAAATTACGCGTGTGATATCACGTATGGTACAAATAACGAATTCGGTTTCGACTATCTTCGGGATAACATGGTTGAGCATAAAAGCCTAAAGGTTCAAAGAGACCTTCATTACTCCATTGTGGACGAGGTGGACTCTATCCTGGTGGATGAAGCCAGGACTCCCCTTATTATTTCAGGGTCTACCGACGAATCAACCAGGAAATATCAACAGGTTAACCGCATAATACCCAGTCTGAAAGAAGATATTGACTACGAGGTAAACGAAAAAGACAGAAACGCCCTTCTTACCGAGGAAGGTGTACGTCATGTAGAAAATCTTTTAAAGATAGAAAATCTTTATGATAACCGCAATATTGAACTGGTACATCACGTGAACCAGGCGCTCAAGGCACATACATTGTTTCAACGTGATGTGGACTACATCGTAAAGGACGGGCAGGTCATCATTGTTGATGAATTTACCGGTCGATTGATGCCAGGCAGGCGTTATTCTGACGGATTGCATCAGGCCCTCGAAGCGAAAGAGAATGTTTCCATCGCCCGTGAAAGCCAGACACTGGCAAGCATCACCTTTCAGAACTTTTTCCGTATGTACGATAAGCTTTCGGGGATGACAGGTACCGCAGATACCGAGGCCGTAGAATTTAGAAAGATATACGATCTTGACGTGGTGGTTGTGCCCACCAATGAGCCTGTTATAAGAAAGGATTTTCCCGACAAGATATACAGAACAGAGAAAGAAAAATTTGAAGCCATTGCCGATGAGATAAAGGAATTGAGCAGGAAGGGACAGCCCATACTTGTGGGTACTATATCAATTGAAAAATCTGAAACTTTGTCGAATTTCCTCAAAAGAGACAAGGTTCCCCATAACGTACTCAACGCGAAATACCATGCCAAAGAAGCACAGATAGTTCAGGAAGCAGGTAGTCCGGGGGCGGTAACTATTGCCACCAACATGGCCGGCCGTGGTACAGATATTGTGCTGGGGGGAAAAAAGCAATATATTGAGGAACTGGAATCTCATGAACCGGTTCATGACGAAACACCATGGGAGGATTTCAGGAGATTGGTTCTCAACAACAATTTCGATGCTGCCGAAAGTCTGGCAAAAGACATGATTGGGCAAGACCAGCACAGGGCACAGAATGTCATAAGGCTTGGCCGTGAATGGTTCAAGAATCATCAAAGGGTTGTTGAAGCAGGAGGACTTCATATCCTTGGTACTGAGCGTCATGAAGCAAGGCGTATTGACAATCAGTTGAGGGGACGTTCCGGTCGGCAGGGTGATCCCGGTTCATCACGTTTTTATCTTTCACTGGATGATGATCTCATGCGTGTATTTGGCTCAGAGCGTATCTCCAGCGTAATGCAGCGGCTTGGAATGGAAGAAGGTCAGGAAATCGAAAGTAAAATGGTGACCAATGCTATTGCCAATGCCCAGAAGCGGGTTGAAGGGAGAAACTTCGAGATAAGAAAACACCTTCTCGAATATGACGACGTAATGAACAGCCAGCGTGAGTTTATTTATAAAGAAAGAAATGCCATTCTCGAAGGTGAGGACATATCAGGTAATATACACGAATATATCCGTGAGGTAGTTGAACTTGGTGTGGAAATCTATACCGGTGGCAGGGGGCATCCCGAAGAGTGGGACCTGGATGGATTATACCAGTGGTTTAAAACAAAATTCATGGTAGATATCGACCAGGAAGAAATTGATCCATACAGCCTGTCATACAGTGAGTTCGTTGACGCGCTGTACCAGAAGCTTGTATCCATTTACAGGGAAAAAGAACAGACCGTGGGCAGCGAAGATATGCGTACGGTTGAACGACTCATATCGCTGCAGGTGATTGACAATAAATGGCGGGAGCACCTGCTTGCGATGGATGAGCTGCGGGATGGAATATGGACCGTGGGCTACGGGGAACGAAACCCCCTTGTCGAATATAAACTCCGGGGGTTTGATCTTTTCCGTGAGATGATGGATAACCTTAAACAGGATATCGTGGAATTCCTGATGAAAGTACAGGTTCGCGATGTGGTACAGGAAGAAGAGTACGAGTATCAGCAGGTCGGAAACGAGTTTCACGCTGAGGTTGAACAATTTGGTACAGGGGGAATCCCATACTCCTCCGAACCAGATACCACCCGGCCACAGCGTAATCCCAACAGGGAACACAAGCATCATGAACCACCTGTTGAGGGCGGTGTAAAGAGAAAAAAAACCAGAAGAAGCCGCAGGGGGTAATCAGTAATGGCCTCAACACTGATGAAAAGTGTTTCCGGTATCAGGGGAATCGTGGGTGAATCCCTCACACCAGAACTGATTACAGAAATTGGTAACGCCTTCGCGGCTTACGTGAAACGGGGTAAGGTGGTAATTGGACGTGACTCAAGATGTACGGGTGAGGCAATTTCCCTTAACATGGCTTCAAACCTGGTAATGAATGGCTGTACCGTCATTGATATCGGGGTAGTTCCAACTCCTACGGTTCAGGTGATGGTTGAAGAGCTGGGCGCCGACGCGGGAATAGTCGTGTCCGCGTCTCATAATCCGATTGAATGGAATGCGTTTAAACTTATCAATAATTCGGGAAGTTTTTTTAACCAGCGTGAAGTTAATACGTTTTTCAAGATGATGGAAAAAGATCACTCTTCCGCGAAATGGAACAATATTGGCACATTAGTGCGGAATACGGATGCCAATGACGTACATATTAAAAAGGTACTCGATGTAATAGACGTAAAGGCAATTCGTAAAAAAAAGTTCAAGGTGGTTCTTGATTCGGTAAACGGGGCTGGTTCAATAGTAACCGTAAAATTACTGGAGAAACTCGGGTGCAGGGTAATTCCCCTGCATTGCGAATTAACCGGTACCTTTCCAAGAGGGGCAGAGCCTGTTGTTGAAAATTTAGAGGACCTTTCAATGGCGGTTAAAGATAATAACGCGGATATAGGATTCGCTCAAGACCCGGATGCTGACAGGCTTGCCATCGTAGATGAAAACGGCAGACCAGCCGGAGAAGAGTATACTCTTACAGTGGTGACCGATCATATTCTTGGCAAAAAAGAAGGCAGCGTGGTTGTTAACCTGTCTACAACCAGGGCAGTTGAAGATGTTGCCGTAAAACATGGAGCTTCTTTTTCACGTTCAAAGGTGGGTGAGATAAACGTGGTAGAAGAGATGCGCAAAGTTGGCGCGTTGATAGGAGGAGAGGGTAATGGTGGGGTTATATCTCCAGAGGTGCACCTGGGCAGGGACAGTCTGGCGGGTATAGGGTATGTGCTGGATATGATGGCAGCAAGAAAAAAGTCCATATCTTCCATACTTGAAGATATGCCCCGATACGTAATGAAAAAGGGAAAGGTTAAAGTATCCGGCCAGTATGGAGATGACTTTCACATGCGGTTGAAAAAAAGTTTTAAAGGAAATAAAATATCAACTAAGGACGGGATTCGTATTGATTTTACATCTGACGGACCATTTCATGGGGGCTGGGTACATCTTCGTTCATCAAATACAGAGCCTGTGTTCAGAATTATTGCTGAAGGCCATGATGACAGCCAGGTAAACGCGATATACAGGCATTTCGAACGCATCGTTAGAAATAATAAAAATTAAGGGGTCTTTCCGGATTATTGGGAATTGAAAATAATTTTTTTATAACAATAATCTTTGAAATTGCAATTCACATAATATTTTAACCTCAATTCACTTCTCCCGGCTCACTATTCACTAATCATTCGCGTTTATACTTCGGCGTCGAGCAAAGCGGGCGGTTTCATGTATTTAACAATGTCATTCCCGATGGACCAACAATGTCA
>CAZAOK010000049.1:17286-27452 GCA_964486725.1 uncultured Leptospiraceae bacterium | reverse complement strand
TTCATTATGAAGCAAATGATCAATATTTTAGTCATAGCTGAGTAGTCACGTTTTAACAATAAAATCATAGATAAATTTTACAGGCGTTAATCACTGGTCATCTATTGAGCCTGTTACTGTTAAATGACATATGTCTCCCCATGAGAGAAGACGCCATGTACCTTTGTTACACTCAAACCTGTGGATTCCCCCGTTATATAGAGAAAATGTTCTTTTCTCATTAAGGGGCATTTCAAAGATATACCTGATAATACTGTCAAGCAATCCTCCATGACCAACAATGAGTACATTGCTGTCGTTATATTCTGTGGCAATTTTGTTTAAAGTATGAATATTTCGATCATACCGCTCTCGGCGTGATTCGCCAATCTCGTAATTATATTCGGGATCGTTGTTCATGAACCTGGTGTACTCATCAGGATAGGTTTTCCTGAATTGTTTCAGGGTTAGACCCTGCAGTATACCCATGTGCTGCTCACGCAGGCCAGGTTCCGGGATTATGGGACTGATACCTGAAATGCTAGAGATGATCCAGGCAGTCTGCATAGCCCGTCCGGTATCACTGGAATAGAACACATCATAGTGATGGTCCTTTAACGCAAGTGCTGCCATCTCCGCCTGCTCCTCTCCCCTTAATGTAAGAGAACTGTCAAGATGTCCCTGCTGTCTTCCGATAAGATTCCATTCGGTTTCACCGTGACGAATTACAGTAAAAAGGGTCATAAAAAAATAATCCTTCAAAAATAGTGATGTATAGTATACTATTGTATCAATATATAAACTATACCAATACAAACAATAAAAGAATAGATAAAATATATATGCCATGTATAATTACTACTGGAATTTGAAAACTATGACAGTGAGAAACAGTAATAACATCCTGATTTACTACCTGAGTGGTACCGGCAACACCCGAAGGGTGTCAGAGTGGATACGTGAAGAAGCTGAATTCAGGGGTATACATACCAGGACCATACCGATAGAACACGCTTATCCAGATCGTCAACTATCAACAGATCCCGGTATTTTACTTGGAATTGGCATGCCCGCGCATGGCTTCACCATTCCATAGTATCTTGCAGGAACTTTGCGTATAGGAATATTTATTATGCAATATTTCCTGTTATTATTTCTCAGTTACTGGGTTTTCTTTATGCTGATAAGGATACCAATAATAAATGTTCTTTTCACCTATACAACTATTACACGTTTTTACAGGCGGTATCACGAACCAGAAACGAGTATATATAAAATGCCTGGAAAAATACAATAATCAGCATGGTCAAATAAAATATTGAACGGCAGTCAGAAAAAATTAATAATTCATTGACAAAATAAAATTGTCAATCACCATTAGATCATATCCTCACACCCCAGGGAGTTCTGTGATGACTCATTCTCTTCATTCACTTTTTGGAAATTCAACTGAACGGGTCGAAAGAGCCGTAAGTGATCTGCAAAAAGGCAAAGGAGTACTCCTTGTTGATGATGAAGACAGGGAAAATGAAGGTGACCTGGTATTTCCTGCCGAAACAATAACTAACAAACAGATGGCACTTCTAATTAGAGAATGCAGCGGTATCGTATGCCTGTGCCTGACAGATGATAAGATAAAAAAACTCGATCTTCCGCAAATGGTTTCCCACAATACGTCAACCAACCAGACAGCTTTCACCATATCTATTGAGGCATACAGAAATGTTACCACCGGTGTTTCCGCATCTGACCGCGTTACCACGGTTCGTACTGCCGTGGCAGCTGATTGTAAACCCGAAGATCTAACCCGTCCGGGTCACGTATTTCCACTCAGGGCAAAACCGGGTGGAGTGCTAAGCAGAAGAGGGCATACTGAAGGTGCAGTTGATCTTATGCGTATTGCTGGATACCAACCTGCAGGTGTGTTATGCGAGTTGACAAATTCTGACGGCACAATGGCACGTCTGCCGCAGATCATATTTTTTGCCTGTAAGCATGACATGGTGGTATTAACTATTGATGATATTGTGCAGTACAGGGAAAAGGCACTTTCAAAATCTGTATAATGCGACAATGTTGCATGATCCACTTCCATTATTATTCATTCTGAATACTAAACAAATAATGAATGGCACAAACTACTTTGTTGACAGCTACATTATAATGTTATAATACTGTACAGGTTTTCCTGGAGGTACCCCCATGATAAAAAATATCGTATACGTTTTGGCTGGATTGGTTGTAATTATTTTTCTCATTGGTTTTATATTTTTTGTCCCCCGTGATTACGTGGATCTTAATACATTCAGTGATCTTGGAAAGAAATATGACGTGGAAATCCTTAGAGACAAATGGGGAGTTCCACACGTGTTTGGAAAAACGGATGCTGATACCGCGTTTGGAATAGCATATGCCCATGCAGAAGACGATTTCGTTACCATACAGGGTACCCTGCTGGCCGCACGAGGTATGCTGGCAACCCAGCTTGGTTTGAAGGGCGCACCCAACGATTATATGGTTCAAATGTTGAATATATGGGACACAATCAACGAAAAATACGAGAAAGAACTGAGCCCCGAAACAAGGGCCATCTGCCAGGCATATGCCGATGGACTCAATTATTACGCATCTCTCCATCCTGACGAAGCCAATAAACAGCTTTACCCTGCAAGGGGGAAGGACGTTGCCGCCGGCTTCGTGCACAAGGTTCCCCTGTTCTTCAATATGGACAAAACATTAAAGCTTATCTTCAGCTCGGAAACACCACTTGAAACAGATGTCCCGGTTGAAAAGCTTGAAGCAGCACTCAAAAAATCACGGTTTGCCCTTGAGGGTTCAAATACATTCGGAATCTCTCCGAAGAGAACTTCAGATGGAAGTACCTACCTTGCCATTAATTCTCATCAGCCATGGAAGGGTCCCGTAAGCTGGTACGAGGCGCACCTGCACAGCGAGGAAGGGTGGGACGCTGTCGGCGGACTCTTTCCCGGAACACCCATGGTATTGCACGGACATAACAGGAACCTGGGCTGGGCCCATACAGTGAACAGGCCGGATCTCCTTGATGTGTATACACTGGAAATAAACCCGGATAACCCGGAACAGTACCGCTTCGACGGTGAATGGAAAGACCTGGAAGTGCGCGAGGTAACCCTTAATGTACGTATTCTTGGTCCATTTGTTTTACCGGTGAAAAAGAAGGTGTACCGTTCAGTGCATGGACCGGTTATCGTCCGTCCCCATGGAACGTATGCCCTTCGTTATGCTGCCATGGGAAGGATACGGCAGGTCGAACAGTGGTACCGTATGAACCGGGCCCGTAACATGAAAGAATGGATAGATGCAATGAGGATAAGAGCCGTACCGTGTTTTAACTGCGGTTATGCTGACCGTGAAGGCAATATAATATATTTGTATAACGCCCTTATTCCATTACGTAATGAAAAATTCGACTGGAGTAAACCAGTACCCGGCAATACCTCTGAAACCCTCTGGACCGGGTATATTCCTTTTGAAAAGCAGCCAATAGTTATCAACCCGCCATCAGGTTTTGTTATCAATTGCAACAGCAGTCCATACAATACAACAATTGGAAGGGGTAACCCTGACCCAAAAAAATACGGAAAATCACTGGGGATCGAGAACAACGTGAATAACCGTGCAATGCGTATATTGAAACTCCTTGGTGACGACAATTCTATAACCTGGGATGAATTCAAAAAGTACAAGTACGACACGCGTTACGACCGTGAATCAAGAATGGGAATCCTGGTAAAACGGGTACTCGCAATGAATTCTAAAGAGAATAAAATGCTAAAAGAAGCGCAAAAGGTTCTTGAGAAATGGGATTTGAATACAAACCCGGAAAATCCTCATGCCGCATTGCCTGTAATGGCGTTTGAACCTGTATTAAAACATAAACCGGATAACATACCTGATTCTTTGCTGGTGGATCGAATAGAAAATACCGCGCAAAGGTTGAAGAAGCACTACGATTCCATATCGGTACCATGGAAAGAAGTGCACCGCCTGGTACGTGGTGATGTTAACCTTGGAATTGGGGGAGGTCCCCACGTACTGCACGCAGTTGAGAACGAACCCTATGGGGATGCCCAACTGAAAGGACTCAAGGGCGACTCGTATATTCTCCTTGCCAGGTGGGATTCTTCAGGTAGAGTGAAATCAGAAAGTATACACCAGTTTGGAAGTGCCACAAAGGACAGTTCATCACCTCATTATGCCGACCAGTCACCGCTTTTTGTGAAACGGAAGCTGAAACAGGTCTGGATCGATGAAAAGGATATCAGGGCTAACCTGGAACAGGCTTACAGGCCTGGTGAAGAATTGAAAGATAAGTAGATGTCAAACGGCTACGTTCGCCGATGCTCTAAGAACCATTTATACAGTTCCGGGTTATTGTATGTCCTTGTCCACGAGTCATGACCGGCGTCGGGGTACACGGTATAACGAACATTACCGCCAAGTTTTTTCAATTCATCTACCATCTTTTTGCTGCGTTCAGGGGGTACAATATTATCCTTACCCCCATGAAAAGCCCACACGGGAAGGCCTATCATTTTTTTTGCGTGGGCTATATTTCCACCGCCGCAAATGGGTGCAATGGCCGCAAAGGTATCCGGCAGGTGTCCTGCCATGTACCATGTGGCATAGCCCCCCATGCTGATACCGGTAAGGTACAGTCGCGATTCGTCTATATTATATTTTTCCAACAAAAATGTAAGAAATAACTCAACATCTTTTACCGCCCACGTATCACGCAGAGGACATTGCGGGGCAATTACCACAAATGGAAGTGAATGTTCCATGAGAACCGGGGGGAGGCCAACGTGTTTTACTTTTTCAATGTTATTTCCCCGTTCTCCCGCACCATGAAGAAATAGTATAAGAGGGAATGAACTTTTCCCCCTGGAGGTATAGCCCCTGGGAAGGTATTCAAGATACCTGTACACAGGGGATAACTTTTCTGTCAGAATTTCGGTCTTCTTCATAATGATAATCCATTTAATGTATGGCAGGAAATTTAGTTATTCTGCCAGTAACTACTCAGCTATGACTAATATATTGATTATTTACTTCATAATGAAAAGGAATTTGAGCATCTCCCCCCGCCTTCGGCGGGGGGAGATGCAGGATTATTATTCAGCATGACATATGAGTAGTTACTTCTGCCATACATTAAGTATAACCGAAATTATGGTTACAGGAAAGAAGGAAAGTATGAATTACGCATGGCGTAGCATTACCGTTGTAACAGGATTAATCCAATGGGCGATCAAAACTTTTGTCCAGGGCATCGTTTTCAGCAAGCCACCCGTCCCAGAGCTTTTCGTTCACGTAGGGGACAAGTCCCTGTATCTGCTGAATTTCAAGTGTTTCCGGCTGGGCAAGTTTTTCCAGCAGGAGGGTATCCAATGATCCGGTTTTACCGAATGACAGCCCAATTTCATACATAAGGTCGAAATTTTTTTCAACAAGGAATCCCGGTTGAATATGAAGTCCTTCACCTCCGCCTTTCATTATTGAACCGATGTAGTTGCAACCCAGCTTCCTTGTATATTTCTCAAGATATCTTTCAACAAAGCGAAGATGATGAGTTTCCGGAAATCCGCATTGTGACATGAATCCCAGGGCAGGCAATGTGTCTGCATGGGCAAGCGGTGTAAGTGCCTCCATGAATTCCTTAGTGCTTCCCGGCATGGCGTCAACGTATAATGGAAAACCAATGATAACGTTTTCAGACTTTGAGAAGATTGACACCAGGGTGTCCAGGTCTTTACGATGATGTACAAGATACTCAACATCGCAGTTGTTCCCATCGGTTTCAAGGAATCCCCTGATGAAGTTATCCATAAATTTCCCGGTGTTGCTGTTTTTGCCACGGGGTGATCCATTAATGAATGTTAACTGCATTGACTGCCTCCTGGAGAGAATCTTCGATAAAATGTACAAAACTCAGGCTTGTCCTGATATTGATGCACATACGGGTACAAAGGTCTGTTATTATTTCAATATCCTCATCATCTGTACTTTCTTCACGTCTCAATAAGACGCCAATATCCGGATATGTATCATATCTTTTTTTATGATGTATCTCTCCATCAACTTCTTCGAGATGGGGGTGTAAATTTGGAATGCTTCTGTCAAGGGCGTTTTTCAATATAGCGCTGAAATATCCCATCATCAGCGGAGAGGCAAGCACCACATGATCAGAATGTATGAATTTTTCGGATAGTTCTATGGCATCATCTTTAATCACACATGTGCCCGGGGTTTTTATCCAGCACTTGAAGCAGCCGGTACATGGACGAATGTTTTTCTCACGAAGATTCACTATCTCCGCGTTATGACCGGCATCTGCAAGCTGGTTTGCAAATTGAGTAATGCCGGAGTCAAATTGGACATCATTTACATCAGGATTACCATTAAAGATCAATATTTTCATGATTACACCCTTATGCTTAAAAGTTGTATTAGTAACATAACACTGTTATTCTAGTTTTCTATCAAGTCTTTTTTTGTAATAATGATATTTCTCCTGGAACTTTCTGAATCATGAAAAATGTTAAAAAAAAGTGTCACGCGGAGGCGCGGGGAACGCGGAGATTTTCGTGCCCTTCCTCCGTAGCCTCCGCGTGATACCCATTGTGTATCGATGAAGAGTATTAGGTTTAATAATTGTAAAGTTGTTGCGTATTAAGAAAAAGAAACCCCTCTCTTGACAAATGGTAAGAAAAATGAATATAGTTGTTATAAAATATTTTTGGAGGTACATATGAGCGAGATTATAATCTACGGGAAATCCGGTTGACCCTATACCACTAATGCCCGTGAGGCATATGGCGATAAAGCCGTATATGTTGATGTGAAAAATGATGCATCCGGAATGGAGGAGATGATTCGTCATTCCGGGGGAAGACGCCAGGTTCCTGTTATCGTGGAGAACGGAAAGGTTACCGTGGGATATGGTGGAACCTGAGGAGTGTAACAAAAAGCCGCCGTGTGCGGCTTTTTATTTATAAGAGATCCTGTAAATCGTACCACCCCTGTCATCGGACACAAGCAGTGAACCATCGGTATATACCAGCACATCAACGGGTCGTCCCCATGCGCTGGCTCCTTCAAGCCAGCCTTCAGCGAATACCTCGTAGGTGGGTGCCCCCTTGCCCTCAAGGGACACCATGGTAATCCTGTATCCTATGGGGGTACTTCTGTTCCATGAGCCATGTTCGGCAATAAATACACGATTACGGTACTTTTCCGGGAACTGTTTCCCTGTATAGAAACGCATACCAAGTGCGGCAACGTGTGGGCCAAGTTCCCTGACAGGCGGGGTATAGTCGGCACATTTCTTTCCTTTGCCGAATTCGGGATCAATAATGTCTTTCCCATGACAAAATGGATAGCCGAAATGCATCCCTTTTCGTGGTGCCCTGTTCAACTCGTCGGGAGGCCTGTTGTCACCCATCCAGTCACGTCCGTTGTCGGTAAAGTATAATATGCTGCTTTCTGGATGCCAGTCAAAGCCAACGGTATTTCTTACACCATGTGAATATATTTCAAGATCAGTGCCGTCCGGATTCATGCGCATTATGGAGGCGAATATTTTATCTTTTGAAAGACAATTATTGCAGGGTGCACCTACCGGTACATACAGCTTCTCATCGGGACCGAAGGCGATAAACTTCCACCCGTGATGAGTCTTTCCGGGAAAAGAATCATTCACAACAACAGGTGATGGCGGACTGGAAATTGATGACTCAATCTTGTCAAATCGAATAACCCGGTGAATCTCCGCGACATAGAGCGAACCGTTTTTAAACGCCACACCGTTAGGTGAGTTTAGACCGCTGGCCATCGTTACAACAGAATCGGCCTTAAAGTCATTGTTCTTATCGATTATGGCATACACTTTCCCCTCATCACGTGAACCCACAAAAAGTGTCCCTTTTTCACCCAGCACCATGGATCTGGCCCCCTCTACATTTTTCGCGAATACCTGTATAGAAAAACCATCAGGCAGCGAGATGCGGGGAAGAGATGAACCCGCGTTTCCCGTATCAAGGGTAGGGCATACACATCCTTTCATTGATATAAGAAGGGTGGTGCATATAATTATACATGTACTCTTTAACAGTTGCATGTTATTCACCTCATTTACCATGATCTCGCATTTGCAGTACAAGGGTATCAATACTTTTAGCCGGGGGAAGGCATTCCTGTCCGCGGCACACGTGACCGGCAACATGTTCTTCAAGATCACGGCTTAATATGAATACCGTGGCAGGATAATACTCTGCCTGCAGCATGGATATGGTTTTTTCATCTGTAGTAACACTGCCGCCATGAATAAACCAGTCAAGACCCTCAATAAGAGAAGCCGAAGCATGGGGAACCCGTCCGAGAACAGAACTGAAAGCATTGAGAACCTGTTCAGCCCTGTCAAACAATCCAGCTTCGCCGGTAAGCAGTGCAAGCCGAACAAGGTTACTTACCGCGACACCGTTACTTGAAGGAGTTGCCTGGTCCATATAGTCCCTTTCCCTTAATGGAATTTCACCTGATGAATCTGATGGAGCACTGAAATACCCGCCATTATCATTACTCCAGAACAGGGCATCAAATTCCACCTGCAATGATAACGCGTTGTCAAGCCACAGGGGGTTACCGGGTTCCATGTTGTGAATGTCAAGCAATGCCTTTATGAAGTACGCGTAATCATCAGATTGAGCATATTGTGTCACCTGCCCATCGTAGTTTAACCTGTGGAGCCTGCCATCTTTAACCTGGTTATCCAGGATAAAACGGGCGGCACGAACTGCCATCTCTGCGAAGTGATCCCTGGCAAATACCTGGTAAGCCCGTACAAGCCCGGAGATCATAAGAGCGTTCCATGCGACGATCAATTTGGTGTCGGTAACCGGGGGAATTCGTCCATCCCATTTCTTTTCTTTTGCGTCAGAATTATTTCGGGCGGGCTCAAACATTTCATCTGGTGAAAACGTTCTTCCGTAGCGCCGGGTAAAAAGTGCAACAAGAATGGTCTCGATCTCACCGGGAAGTGAACCGCTCTCTTTTCTTTTTAAAACATTAGCTCCATCAATGTGCCCATCCCTGGATATATCGAAATATTCACTGAGCATGGAAAGTTCGTTATCAGAAAGTACTTTTTTCAGCTCTGAATAATTCCATGTATAAAATGCACCTTCAACTGGCTCATTATCATCTGAAGTCGCGAAACTATCGGCGTCCTGTGAACTGTAAAAATAACCAGCAGGTGACATCATCTCTCGCCTGAGCCAGTCAACGGTAAAATTGACCGCACGTTTGAAGGCTGGTTCATGCAATCCGTAGCTCCACAGGTTTGACAGGTACTCAATAATGAGTCCATTGTCATACAGCATTTTTTCGAAATGCGGTACTGTCCACTGTCCGTCAACGGTATAGCGGTGAAAACCACCACCAACGTGATCGAATATACCCCCGGTAACCATGGCTATGCCACGATGATTTGCCGCGTCTCTTAATTCGGAAGCATTCTCAGGTGAAAGCCTGCTTCCACGCAGCACAAGTGAGGTGTGAGGGATCATCGGGAAGCGTGGTGTATCAGTATCATCTTCACCAGGTGAAATCACTTCAAGTGCACTCTGTATGCCTGACAAAAGAAGATCCCGGGTAAGTGATGAAGAATCCAATGACCGCAGAGACTCAAGTGATGCAGATTTTTTAAGTATGTCCAGAATTTCACTTTTGAAATGTTTAAGTTTATCTTTTTCATTGTCATAGAAATTGCGAACAGAACGCAAGACCTCAAGAAAGGCAGGCCTGCCCAGGCGTGGCTCTACGGGAAAGTAGGTACCGCCGAAAAACGGAACCAGGTCTTTCGGAGTGAGAAAAATGTTGAGCGGCCAGCCGCCCTGTCCAGTCATAACCTGGAGTGCCTGCATGTAGAAGCTGTCGATGTCAGGGCGTTCCTCCCTGTCCACCTTAATCGGAACGAAGTTATCGTTCATGTATTTCGCGATTTCCGGGTCAGAAAATGCTTCACCCTCCATCACGGTACACCAGTGACAACTGGAATACCCAATTGAAAGAAAGACCGGCTTGTCTTCTTTTTCAGCCTTCACAAGGGCCTCGTCACACCAGTACCACCAGTCAATGGGGTTATG
>CAZAOK010000049.1:0-17186 GCA_964486725.1 uncultured Leptospiraceae bacterium | reverse complement strand
TTCTCTGTAAAAATGGAAGACAACAGGGAGGACGTGTTCGCCGGCATTCGAACCTTTTCACTCATCGCATTGCTTGGCTGCATAGCCGCTTATCTTGAACGTGAGCTGGTGCAGGGAATACTGCTCTTATCTTTCGCGGCAATTATCATTATTACAGCCGTGTCTTACTACATCAGCTTCTTCAAGCATAATGACAGGGGAATCACCACCGAGGTAAGCATATTCATCTGTTTCTCTATAGGGATAATGGTACAGATGGGGAATGTCCAGGCAGCCACGTTTATTACAATACTTGTTGCCATTATATTGTACCTGAAAAAAACAACCGACGATCTTTCACGGCGAATCGAGGCGGAGGACATCAGGGCCGTGTTAAAATTTGCCATTGTCACCTTTGTCATTCTGCCAATATTCGACCCGAAATTTCACCTCACACTTGGTGATATAGGGCCTGTACACAGGTTGCTTGAAGAAGACGCCCAGGGGTTGCTGGCATTAGAGCTTGTAAATCCACATACCGTTTGGCTCATGGTAGTATTGATATCAGCCATAAGTTTTACCGGCTATTTTGCCATAAAGCTGCTGGGCAACCGTAAGGGGGTGGGGCTCACCGGTCTCATGGGAGGGATAGTCTCAAGTACTGCCACCACCATGGAATTTTCACGAAGGAGCAGGCTCAATACCAGTCAATACCTGCCGTTTTCACTTGCCATCATTCTTGCCTGTACTATCATGTTTCCACGTATCCTGGTTGAGGTGCTTGTGGTAAATGCACAACTGTTGCCGTCACTTTCAATTACAATGGGTTTAATGGCTGTTACCGGTATTGTGATAAGCCTGTTGCTATGGAGAAAAACAGGGCGGGAATCAACAGAAGAGGTTCCCCTGAAAAACCCTTTCAGCATAATACCCGCGCTGCAATTCGGTATACTGTATGCCATCATCGTTTTTCTTGCCAGGTTTATGAGTGAAGTAGCAGGGGACAGCGGGGTATACGTGGTGAGTGTACTCTCCGGTCTTACCGATGTGGATGCCATAACCTTAAGCATGAGTCAGCTGTCAAAACAGGATCCCTCCAAGCTGAACCAGGCAACCATCGCCATCACCCTTGCCGCCTTCTCAAACACTATAATGAAGGCAATAATAGCCGCTTCAATCGGTTCAAAAGGATTGCGAAAGATAATATTTATCGGGTTTTCCATTATTATTGCAGCAGGTGTTGCCGGGCTGGTCATTAATAGTGTATTGTGAATGGTTGATGGTGAATGTATAGTTTACAACTACCATCAACCATTCACTATCAACCAAATATTATTCACCACCACCGGGAACAATGAAACCCTTAGAGTATCCACCGGTGCTTGCGGATGTGCCGGCGATACGGGCCAGGTAATTTGGACCAAGCTGTTCAAGGTGATCGCTAACATTGTCAAAATAATTCAGGTGTTCCTGTTCTTCGTCGATGATCTGTTCATACAGGCGCATGGTGACATTGTCGCCATTGTCCTGGCAGATCTTCCAGAACTGGTTGTACTTGTCAATGGTATCGTCTTCAAGTCCTGAATCCTGTTCGTACATCTGTTCGACTTTCTGTCCCTTGATAACCTTTTCACTGTAGCTTGATACGGGTTCTCCCCCCAGCTCCTTGATCCTTTCAGCGAACATTTCAGCGTGGCGCATTTCATCTATAGCGATAAGCTTGATGTTTTTGGCAAGTTCACCATAGTCCATGTCATCGAGGTTGTAATGCTGATTCATATATTGAGATACAGCATGAAGTTCCATCTCTCTTGAGGTGTTCAATACCTCGATCACGTTTTTTCTGCGGTCTTCTCTTGATTTTTCTGCCATTGGATTCTCCTTGTATATTTATATAATTATTTTTTTCATATAAGAAAATTATACAAGGGGAATCTCATAGTTGTCAAGCAGGGAAATCAATGATATTTGTCACCCAGGGAGAAACTTATTATATCATACGGCTTTAAATACATGGACCCCCCCCGCTTCGCTCGATACACACAGATGAACACAGATGATGCGTGATCAGAATTAATTGGAAAATGAAGCATGGAATTTTCGAAATCCTGAAAAATGGAAATAATAGTATCACGCGGAGGCGCGGGGAACGCGGAGATGTTCTGTATCCTTTCCCCGCGTCTCCGCGCCTCCGCGTGATACTAATTGGGTATAGTTGATTGCAACTAATTACTTATCATCTGCGTGCATCGATCGAAGCGGTCGGTTCCAATTTATTTATCAAGCAGATCTTTCAGCCCCGAAAAAGGGCTCTCGGGTTTTGATGATGCATGTTCCTTTTTATTGTTACCCGTGTTACCTTTCTTTTTCGCGGCAGCCTTCTTTTGCGGCCGTGGTTTTTTTACTGTCTTTTTCCTGGTTTCATTGGGGTTCTGCTTCATGGAAAGTGATATACGTTTTCTTTCGACATCAACTTCCATCACGGTAACAGTTACTTTCTGATTCACCTTTACCGTTTTATGGGGGTCACTTACATAGTCGTCGGAAAGATGACTGATGTGCACAAGGCCGTCCTGGTGTACACCCACATCTACGAATGCACCGAAGGCGGTCACGTTGGTGATGACTCCCGGCAGTGTCATGCCTTCTTCAAGGTCGGTGATGGCATTCACGTCCTCCCTGAAATTGAAGAGTTCGAATTCTCTTCGTGGGTCACGGCCGGGTTTATCCAGTTCATTGTAGATATCCTGCAAAGTGGGCATTCCCACGTTATCGGTTACGTATTTTGACAGAACGATCTGTTCGCGAAGGTTCCTGTCAGTCATCAGATCTTTAACAGAACAGCCGAGGTCGGCTGCCATTTTTTCAACGATATGATAACTTTCAGGATGAACGGCGCTGGCGTCAAGGGGATGCTCGGCATTAACTATGCGTAAGAATCCGGCTGACTGCTGAAATGATTTTGGTCCCATACCGGGAACTTTAAGTATTTGCTGCCGTGAAGTAAACGGCCCGTTATTGTTTCGGTAACTCACCACCTCGTCAGCCATCCGTGAGGACAGGCCCGACACATACCTGAGCAGTTCTCCGCTTGCGGTATTCACTTCAACGCCAACGGCATTCACGCAACTGGAGACTACGTCATCAAGAGTTTTTTTCAGTTCTTTCTGATCGACATCATGCTGGTACTGTCCAACCCCGATTGAGCGGGGGTCGATCTTTACCAGTTCAGCAAGGGGATCCATCAGTCGTCTGCCGATGGAAACGGCCCCCCGTACGGTCAGGTCGTGCCCGGGAAACTCTTTACGTGCCACCTCCGACGCGGAATACACCGAGGCTCCGCTTTCGTTCACCATTGTAATGATGATGTTCTCCAGGCCCAGGTTTTTGCAGAATGCGAGGGCTTCACGTCCCCCGGTGCCGTTGCCAACGGCTATTGCTTCGATACGGTATTTCTGGCATAGTTCACGAATTACCGCGGCGGATTCTTCTGTTTTATTATGGGGAGCAAGTGGGTATATTGTATCAGTATGAAGAAGGTTGCCCTGTTTGCTGAGGGTTACCACTTTACAGCCGGTTCTCAGGCCAGGGTCGACGGCGAGGGTTGCCTTTTCACCCATGGGTGAGGCAAGAAACAGTTCGCGCACATTTTCAGCAAAGACACGTATGGCCTCTTCGTCGGCCTGTTTTTTCAGGCGTGAACGCAGCTCTGTCTCCATGGATGGTCCCATCAGGCGCTTGTAGGCATCACGGGCGGCAAGTTTTACCTGTTCAGCAGAGGCACCTTCACCGGTGGCGAATTTCTGTTCAAGCATGCCTGCTGCCGCGTCTTCATCCGGCATGAAGTGAACGGTGAGGTGTCCCTCGTCCGCCCCCCGAAGCAGTGCCAGTATTCTGTGAGAAGGGGCATCGTTTGCTTTTTCTGACCATTCAAAGTAGTCCTTGTATTTCATGGCTTCATCTGTTTCCTTACCGGACAAACTGGATGTCATGGTGGCATTTTTCAAGAAGTAATTCCTCATGTTTTCACGGGACTGTGCGTCCTCGTTGATCCATTCGGAGATGATGTGCCGAGCACCTTCAAGTGCTTCTTCGGTGCTGTTGACTCCCTTTTCATCGCTTATATATTCAGATGCGGTCTGTTGAATGTCTGAAATATCACCTTTAAACAAAAGCTCTGCAAGGGGCTCAAGTCCCTTTTCCTTCGCAACCGTACCCTTAGTGCGGCGCTTTGGCCTGTAGGGAAGATAGATGTCCTCAAGCTTTGACAGTGTCTGGGCATTGTTCACGGCCTCTTCCAGCTCAGGGGTTAGCTTCTCCTGTTCATTGAGGGACTTCAGGATGGCTTCCCTGCGTTTATCCAGCTCTTCAAGCTGTGCCAGGCGGTCACGTATGGCAATGACTGCAACCTCGTCAAGTTGCCCGGTTGCTTCCTTTCGGTATCTTGATATGAAGGGGACGGTGGCATCATCGGCAAGCAGTTTGCTGACCGCTTCAACCTGCGCAGGTTTGAGTTGTAATTCATCGCTTACGATTGTGATATTTCTGTCAATGGTCATGTTCTATTTCCTCTTTATGTATTACTTTTTTGTGATTTTAAAATATATTATTTTAACCGCAGATAAACGCAGATAATTATTAAATAGTGCAAACCATACAACTTAAAACTCTTCATCAATACCCAATTGGTATCACGCGGAGACGCGGGGAAAGGATACAGAACATCTCCGCGATCCCCGCGCCTCCGCGTGATACTATTATTTCCATTTTTCAGGATTTCAAAAATTCCATAATTCACTTTTCAATCATTTTTGATCACACATCATCTGTGTCCATCTGCGTGTATCGAGCGAAGCGGGCGGTTACATATATTTATATTCGTATGATATTATATACCCTTCTTATAGCTTTTAACACATTCCAGGAGCAGATTATTTTAATAAATAACAATTACTCCCTTTTCTACCAGTACGTCAATAACATCTAAGGTTTTTACAGGGTTCCCAATGAGATTTACATATTCAAGTGATTGCAGTTCAAGCAGTACGGATATATCCTCTATGTCGTTGAATGAAATATCCAGTTCTTTCAGGAATTCCAGTCCTGAAAGAGGATATATGTTGGAAACCTGGTTGAATGCCATGTACAGGTATTCCAACCTGCCAAGCTGTGCGATCTCTATTATCTTTTCAATGCGGTTGCCCGAGATATTCAGGCAGGAAATGTTAACGCATTTTTCAAGTCCTTTCAGGTCAACAATGTCATAATCTGACAGGTCTATCTCCCCCTCGATGTGGGCAAGGTCAAATTGCGCGATGAGTATGTCAAGGTTGCCGAACATGGCGCTCTGTATAGCTTCTATGAAACCGTACTCACCGGTGGTAAACCCGTCCTCACCACTTTCTTCCGGTTCTTCCGCGTAATGGTACAGGTCTTCGTACATCTCCTTCTCACTGTACGCGAATTCACTTTCATCGTATGTATAAAACTCTTCTATATCAACATGATCAGAGTATTCTCTCCTTTCGGTATCGTTGAAGAGATACAGGTATTTTATACGGGTAAGCGCGTCACTGTTGCCTTTATGATAATGCGCGTCGATATCACGATGTATGCTGGAGTACTTGTCGGGATGATATACCTGTATGACCCTTGCGAAAAGCTGGTTGATACTCATACTGCCGTGATCGATATCACATATGCAGGCATACCATTTCAGGGAGACCATGTCTTTTTTACGGTAACAGTCGATCACCGTGGCAGAAATAGTTTTCAGCCTGTCGGTAGTTATGCCGTTTTTCAGTTCTTTGTATAATGCCTTATCCAATTATTGTTGCACCTTAAAGGAAAATATCATACCATATGTGTACTTTTAGATTATATTATGGTGACTACTCAGCTATGACTAATATTGATCATTTACTTCATAATGAAAAGGAATTTGAGCATCTCCCCCCGCCGAAGGCGGGGGGAGATGCAGGATTATTATTCATTTTAGAATAATTTTAATTATTCAGTATGACAGCTGAGTAATTACATCTTATGTAACTATACCACAAAAAGGAGATATATCAGTGATCAGGATACAGGATGACGGAAGAAAACTGGAATTGCGTTTTATACCTGCAATCAGTATGGTTGCACTGGTATTTTTCTCATTCTTTTTTATAGTATTACTTATATTCCCATTCGCACAGGATTTCGACGAGGAATTTACACTAGCAATGTGGGGCGGTGTGCTGGTGGTATTGCTGATATCCATACTTGTGGTTTTTGCAATAATGCGTAGAAGATGGGGAAAACTGGAAATTTCAGATAAAATATATTACACCCTGAAGCTGAAGAAACAATACCTGGCCCTGCCCCTGGATAGTGCCCGGGAGATATGGATCACAGGAAGAACATCGCAGGTGGACAATACGCTGTACAGGCTTTTGGTAGAAACAGGTGAAGGAAAGGGCAGATACTTATACCTTGGCGAACATCGTTTCACGGGGAAAAGGGCAACCAGGTTAGTAAGACTGATATCTGAAAGACTGAACATCCCCGTTCGAGATCCCTTCGCGGAAAAATACCAGGGATCATGGTTTATGATCAACAGGTGGCTTGCCGGCGGTGAAGACTGGAAGTTCTACCTGCTGATCATCGTGGTTTTTTTAGCGGTGGCACTGGCCATTAACCTGCTTAGCAGCTGAATTAGCGGTTGATGATCAGGCATCCATGGTAAATGAAAGTCCCAGTTCACGTAACTTTGACTTTTTCGGCCTGGCATCCTTCAGGCTCCACTCCCTTGCCTGGTAGTATTCATCCAGCAGTTTTATAAACCCCTCACGCTTGAGAACTGCTCCTTTTTCGGGACCCATGGTGAGAGGTTCATCGTAAAAACGGCCGGGCAGCACATCATCTTTTCTTCTGAAACCTTCACGGTAATTGAACATTTTCTCCAGGTTAAAAACCCGTTCGCCTGCCAACTGTAATGACCGGGCTTTCCATTCTTTACCGGTAATTGTTGTCATAAGGGCGGCAAGACGTTCAGGTGGGTATGCATGTTTGGCGAAAAGGCACAGGCCAAGTGAATCATACAATGCCGTTGTATTCTGTGCTTCGGCATCTTTGCCGTTAAGGTGGCACGCACCCCTGTTTGAGCTGACATAGCTTATTCCCCTTGGGGGATCAGCATGAACATTCCATGCCGCAAGCTCGTGTCCTTTAACATGAATGGCGAAACTGGCAGTATCATTACCAATTTTTTCAGAAAGGGGGCGGACGCCACCGGCTGCCAGATCACCAATGCCTTCCCTCATGGTTATTTTCTTCAGCATATCTATTGAAGCGTCAACGTTTCCCCAGGTCAGGTCGATTCCATCGAGAAAATCCTTATCAACCAGCTTTTTCTCGTATGCTTCCATGAGAAAACCTATAACATTTCCAGCGGAAATGGTATCAATACCATAATCATCAGCAAGGTATACCAGCTTCAACATTCCTGCCATATCATCTATCATCAGGTCTGCACCCATCATGGTGCCGGTTTCATATTCCGGGCCGTCATGAACCAGGCCTTCAAAACGTCCAGAGGATACCACGCCGCTTTTCTTACATGAAAGGGGGCAGCAGTAACACGCGAAATCACGTTTCCATATATTCTTTTTAGCCGCTTCAGCGCCAATTTTTTTAATGTTTTTGAAAGTGCCTTCACGGTAATTTTTCACAGCCTGCGTACCGGCATTACTTGAGCGCACCAGTGCGGCAGCCGTTCCGTCTTCTCTCCAGTTTTTGGTAAATTGTTGTCCTTTGAATGCCTGTCTGCATTCATTAAGCATGAGGTTAAAACTATCCACTTCCGCGGCTGATGGTGCACGGCTTCCTTTAACTGCTATGGCCTTGAGATTTTTCGATCCCATAATACAACCTGTGCCTGCACGTCCCGCGGCACGCGCTGCCGTATTGATAATGCAGGCGAATGGCACAAGATTTTCACCGGCAGGGCCGATATAACATGATTCGTAGCCCCTGTCCCCAAGATCTGCCTTGAACGTACGGTCAAAAGAGTCAGTGCCCATACCCCAGTATTTTCCGGCATCCTCAATGGATACCCTGTCATCATCTATGGTTATATATACAGGTTTTGACGATTTTCCTTTTATCATTATACCATCATACCCTGCAAAACGTATCTCGGGTCCGAAAAATCCACCCATGTTTGAATATGCCACCGTTGAAGCGTTGGCATATTTCGATTTTTCAGGAGAAGTGCGGGGGTTTTTGGTTACCACGCATGTACGTGAAGCGGAAGGTATGGGGAATCCCGAAAAAGGACCTGCCATAAACAACAGGGGGTTTTGTGGTGAAAGAGGATCAATGCCGGGTTCCTGTAATTCATCCCAGAGAATCCTCATGCCCAGACCCCGGCCACCGATAAAATTATGTATATCATCTGCTGGTATTTTTCTCTTCCTGGATTTTCCACTGGTAAGATTTATTTCCAGAATGACTCCATGGTATCCGTGTATGTTGTTACTCATGATTACCTCCATTTGTACCGTACCATTCTCGTGTCAGTATTTCAGCTATACGATCTGGTGACATTGCGTATTTCCGTCCTTTTTTCCTGTGGGATATATATGCCAGTGCCCCATATGGGCAGTTCTTAACGCATTGGGGGTCACCATCGCACAGGTCACACATACCAACCGGTTTTCCCGAATCGTCCTGTCGTATCACACCCCGTCTTAATTCTTCGCAGGCCTGTGCGCAGCTACCACATGCGATACATCGTTCCACATCATTACGTATGACCAGCGTTTCGGGATCCCTGTACAGGGCACGCCTGCCTGTCTCTTCATGAGGTGAAACCGGACACGCGTCAACACAGGGAGCATCATCGCACATGGCACAAAGGCTGGGGATGTCGGCATCCGGGTTGTAAGAGTGTACCTGGATCCTGGCCAAAGCAGGGCTTGCGGTTACGGGTATAGTTTTTCCGTTTTTCTCAATGGAATTGTGCCACGAACTGCATACAGCCTCACAGGTTCTGCATCCGGTGCATAACTGGTAGTTTATTAAAATCATAGAATACCGGGTTTCATTATCGTTTTCCAGTGCTGAAAGGTGCAGAATTCCTGTAGAACCCAGCAGCAGAATGCTGCCCCCGCCGATAAGTGTATCTCGAAGAAAGTTTCTTCTTGTTATACTTGTATCCATATTATCCTCCACGACTATATGCGGCGTTTATTATTATAATTGTATTTGAGTCTTTTACATATGTCAACAAGGGAGGTGTTAACAAAAGGGGTATTTGACACCTTTACAGGGCAGGTGTATAATTACAGGTATAGTTAGAAACATATTCACAAGGAGGATCAAATGGACGTACCAATAGAAATATCTTACAACGATGTTCGCAAGACAGACAATCTTGACAATCTTGTACGTGAAAAAGCCGAAAGGCTGGATAAATTTCATAATCATATATCAAGCTGCAGCGTGGCAGTTGAACTTGAACAGAATCCACACGAAACAGCCAACATATACAGGGTGCGTATTAACCTGCGTGTCCCCCCCGGGCATGAACTTATTGTAAATGAGAAGTCAGAACAGGAAGATCAGCGAGTGGGACTTGAAGCAGTAATACGCCGTGCTTTTGCTAAAATGGAAAAACAACTGAAAGCGTTGAAAGAAAAACAGCAGGAAAAGGTAAAAGAACATCCCGCACAGGCAGTGCAGGGAATCGTAAAAGAATTACATCCAGAAGAAGACTATGGTTTTATTCAGAATGTTGAAGACGGACGCGATATTTACTTCCATCGAAATAGTGTTCATAACGATGAATACGACCGCCTGAAACCAGGCACCGGTGTGAGATTTGATCATGAACTGGGTGATAAGGGATTCCAGGCTACATTTGTGCAGATAGTGGCAAAACCAGGTGAATAATCATTGTGAAACTACAGAGAATTGAGCCCGAGTCGCGCCTTGTTCTGGGAGACTACCGGCACAGGTATTTTTTATCAACTGATATTTTCACAATATTTTTGTGTATACTTTTCTCGTTCTTCTCTTTCTGGAATACCGGTAAAATGTTCATTACTTTCATGGACATCCAGTTAGACAGGGAAATAGTATACGGTATTTTTTTTATATTGTTACCAATGGGGATCATTGTGCTGTGCCGTCATATGAACGCGTGTCAAAACAGGTATACCATGTTCTTTAGAATTTTCTACGTACAGCTTTTGTATGTCATCTTTTTTAAGGAATGTATAATCCTTTCTCAATTGATGTTTGACGGCATGTCGTTTGATGCTGTTTTCGCGAAGATGGATCACGCAATATTCGGGTACCAGCCATCCAAGCATTTCCACGAGCAGGTTCCCGATAACAGGGTGGTAACCGAGATTTTCTTTTTCAGCTATTTCTTTTACTACGTGTTGATCACAACAGGATGGTGGTTGTTGTATTTCAAGGGTCAATACGAGAAAGCTGTAAGAAGCCTCACCATTGTTACCTTTACATTTTATGTTATGTACATATTCTATGTTTTTTTCCCCGTAAAGGGGCCCAAGTATTTTTTCCCCGAACTGCATGAAGTATGGTACCGGAAGTTCCAGGGATATTTCTTTACAGATTTCATGAAGTGCGTATTCAACAACATGAATATCGGTGGCGCCGCGTTCCCGTCCTCCCATGTGGCGGTTTCATTCATATCTCTTATATTGAACTTCAGGTATAACAGTATACTTGCATGGATATACCTGCCGCTGACAATAATGTTATACCTTTCCACGGTATTCATATACGCGCATTACTTCGTGGATGTTATTGCAGGGATAGTAACCGGAAGTCTTCTCTACCTGGTTATTCCGCCAGTTATCAGGCGATTGCAGCCATTTATTACCTGGCTTGAGACGAGACTTGGGAGATTGCTTGATATGGTGCAATTGAGGTTACCATGAAAAAGAGAAACGTTTTTATTTATATTATATAAAATGCTCTTGCATGATACGAAATAAAAGTATAATTATTATACTTATATAACTATTACAATATTAAGGAGAAAACAACATGAGTGAAGTAAGTGAATCGGCTGTAAGAATGAAGGAAATGATAAAAATTGCCATTGAAGATGGTGAACTCTCAACTGAAGAATACGAGAAAATAATGGCCATTGCAGATGAAGACAGGCATCACGATGAACAGGAAAAGAAATTACTACGTGAGCTTCAGGAGATGGTCTCAAACGGGACAGTGAAGCGGGTCAAGTAAGTATGGATAAAAAAATAACAAGACGTACAGTGTTAAACGGTGTCCTGGCCGGTTCAGCATACATGATGCTGGGACCGGCTTTATCATCTGGATGTGGTACCAAATATGATGTGTCACGTAGAAAGCAGGTACTTGATGTCATCAACAAAGCCGATGAGCCCGGTAAACTTCCGAATATTGTCATAATATTAACTGATGACCTGGGATACGGTGACCTGGAATGTTACGGATCAGAAGCCATTAAAACACCTAATATAAACAAAATGGCAGCCGAAGGCATGTTGATGACACAGTTCTACGCGAGTGCCCCGGTATGCTCTCCTTCACGCGCGGGGCTGTTGACCGGCCGCTATCCAATACGAACTGAAATAAATGGAGCCCTTATAAATGACAAAAAACCTATAGGATTCGGTTCAAGACTTATGGGGTATACCCGTTATCCCGGTATACCTGAAGATGAAGTATTGCTGCCGGAGATGTTGAAACGAAGAGGTTATAATACCGCACTTGTGGGGAAATGGCACCTGGGTAACAGAAAACCATGCATGCCCAACGATCGTGGTTTTGATTATTTTTACGGTCCCCGTTGGAGTAACGATATTAAGCCTTTTGAAATATTTGAAAACAGAAAGATAGTTGATGCTGCCCCGGTGAAACAGGAAACACTGACCAGACGTTACACTGAAAAGGCCATTGACTTTATCAAGACCAACCGTGATACACCATTCTTTTTGCAGCTTTCTCATACCTTTCCCCATATTCCTCTCTATGCTTCAGAAAAATTCAAGGGAAAATCTGACGGCGGATTATATGGTGATACCATAGAGGAACTTGACTGGAGTACCGGCAGGCTGCTTGACACGTTGAAAGAACTTGGTATTGAGCGCAATACACTGGTGGTGTTTACCAGCGACAACGGCCCCTGGTGGCAGGGTAGTCCGGGTAATACCAGGGGGAGAAAACGTTTCGTATTTGAGGGCGGTTTCAGGGTACCCATGATAGCCAGGTGGCCCGGTGTCATCCCCGCAGGCAAAACGTCTGACGCTATGAGCATGAATTTTGACCTGTTCAGTACTGTCCTTTCGCTGGCAGGAGTTGAGCTGCCCTCTGACAGGATAATTGACGGTAAGAATATAATGCCGGTTCTTAAAGGTGGTAAAGAATCTCCTCACGATACCCTGTATTTCTACTGGCGGGAAAACCTGTGGGCAGTTCGCCACAATAAGTGGAAGTATCACCGCCATCACCAGGTGGAGGACATCAATACATATCCATGGCCTACTATAACAGAAAAGGGCCCTTACATGTATAACCTGCAGACGGACCCTAATGAATCCTACAGCATGATCGAAAAGCATCCACGGGTCGCAAAGAAGCTGTCAAACATGATGCAAGAGATGGACAGGGCTGTTAAGAATAACACCAGGGGCTGGCTGTAAGGCTGTTAGTTTTTTTCATCTCTGGTTGAGACTTTTATATAAGTTGCAGCTCCCCTGAACCTTTTTTTCCAGTATGAATTGTCAAGTGAGGTGACCTGTACTTCTTTTCCCCGGCTTGGGGCGTGTATGAATTCATTGTTTCCCAGGTAAATTCCCACATGTGATATCCTGTTGCCGCGAATTGTAAAGAACACCAGGTCAGCAGGACGGGCATTATCAAGTGTTATCTTTCTGCCTTTCCTGTACTGGTTGTGTGACATACGGGGTATTGGAATGCCATGTTTAAGATATACATGATGCACAAAACCCGAACAGTCAAAGCCCTTTGTGCCAAGGCCGCCGTAATGGTATTCTGTTCCAAGGTAAGACTTTGCTGTTTCAATGATACCATTACGGACCGATTCAACTGAAGTGCCAGGGAATACCGTTGATGAGCTGATTGTGAATATCAGCATTAGTATACATACCATTTTCAGCTTTTTCATAAGTTCATGGTAAAAACATATTTCTTTAATGACAAGCAAATAACTATTATGTGTTATAATACTATGCATACAAAATATATAGACAACATATATATGTAAACAAGATATATTGAGTAATTGTCTTGACCATCTATTAACGGTATGATATTTTTCTCAATAACAGCCCGCCTTGTAGATATCCACTGTTTTCCATTGGGCTTATTAACGGCTTTAAATCGGGAGGTCGTGGTTATGAAAAAATTATTCATTATTGTATCAATAGTATTCATTTGTTTTACGGCAATACCGTTGTTTGCAGTTGATCTCAACCTTGGTGCAGCAACCTGGTATTCATGGTGGGAAATGGAAAGCGATGGTGGAGATCAAGATATTGATCCAACTATCCTATATGGCCCATTAGTATCAATTGGTCTGGCTGACAACTGGAATTTATCGTCTGTATTTCTTTATGGTAGATTTATTATGAAACATGATGAAGATACCGGAGTTAAAGAAGAAAAAGTTAATCGTTTTGACTCGGATACATCATTAAATTACAATCTTAGCAGATATTTTAAGGTTTTTGCCGGATTAAAGGCAATGGGCTATTCGTATCCTTCAGGTTATAACCGTTCTGCTGGTCCAGCATTTGGGTTGGGTATCACTTTACCGCTTGGTTCAAATTTCTTTATACTGGGCAATCTGTCAGGTATGTATAATTATGGTAGAACCAAAACCATGTCAGAAGAAGGACAGGAAACTGTGATTTCAAACCTTACCGCACCAGGTGTAAATTCAACTCTATCATTGGCGTATTATATTACTTCAGCATCAACTACAGTAACCCTTGGTGGCAGGTATCAGTATTTCGAAATGCATTATGAATCTGAACGGTTAAAAGATGTTGAATTGTTTTTTTACGGGTTTACACTGTCAGTTGTATATTCATTTTAATGCATTATTTCATTATGGTATTTCATGAAAAGATGGACAACATCAAACGGCATTGTTTTAACACGTGTACTCTTCGGCCGTTGCAATTCCTTCCTCATATCCAGTGGTGGCAACCATGTACTTGTAGATAACGGCCAAACCAACAAACTGAAGGCCTTGAAAAAGCATCTTGGTGCACTGGGTGTCACCCCTGAAAACTTAAACCTCATGATATTAACCCATACCCATTTCGACCATGCCGAGAACTCGGCCGAGATGGTGCGGGAATACAGGCCCGTGCTACTTGTACATGAAGAGGAGGCAGAATTCCTCGCAACAGGTGACAGCCCCATGCCAGATGGAACCAATTGGTTCAGCAGGCTGCTGATAAACAGTATAGGCAGAAAGCTGCAACATCTTTTCAAATATAAACCCGTAAAGGCTGAAGTAACAGTAAACGAAAAGTATGACCTGGCCGGATATGGAATAAACGGCTACATTTTGCCCACACCCGGGCATACAACCGGTTCTATAAGCCTGATTGTAGATAACGAAATTGCAATAGTTGGAGATGCCATGTTCGGTATATTCCCGGGCAAAATATTTCCACCCTTTGCCAATGATGTGCCGGCAATGATACAAAGCTGGAAGACATTACTGGATACCGGCTGCAGTTTGTTTCTACCCGCTCACGGGCGGGAGAGAAGCAGGAAAACCGTTGAACGGGAATACCTCTCACGCATCACCTCTCACTCTTCACTCAATTTTATTTAAATATATCTTGAAAGCCCAATGCGTATGTCATACAATTCAATTATGGAAAACAATTCAACATCTGTGACAATACCAAAACATTACTATTTCAATAAGATTAAGTATTACACGGTACTAATGGTAAATATAGTAGCACTTGTAACACTTCTTGCCTACGGACTTTATAATGTATTTTATAATTATTTTATCGTTGGTGTTCTTGAAATAGTAACAAGCCTGTTGTTCATGACGATAAATCTCCATCTTCTTTTCAGCAGGCAGAATACCACCTTTCCCGGCACATTTATACTGATGATTTTTCTGCTGCTTACCCCGTATCTTTTTATTACCGGCGGCTTGTTTGAAACCGGAATCTTCTGGCTTATCATTTTCCCGATAGTGTATTTCTTCTTCAAGGGAAGCAGGGAAGGACTTATATGGTTTGCCATACATTTTCTTATCATTATAACATCAATCATAATGACACAATTCGGCCTGATCGAGATACCCTATGATAATAAAACCTGCTTTTTCCTTGTTGTTGTAATGACAGTGGGGGCAGTGTTCATATACCTGTATGAAAAAATAATTGAAAAGAATATTACCGATATAAAGATACTCAGGGGCCTTATACCCATTTGTTCAGTATGTAAAAAGATACGTGACGACAGGGGGTACTGGAACAATCTTGAAAAATACATACGTGAACACTCCGACGCAACATTTACACATGGAATATGTGATGAATGTGCCGATACCCATTACCCGGTTGATGATGAAGAGGATAAAGGTTAAAAGCTCCCCATTACCGTAAGGGTAACCCCGTACAGCTGGTCATACCTTTTCCAGTTGTTACCGCTGGCGTACCTGTCGTTTCCATGATACAGGTACTGTAAATGCTGAAAGCGGGCCCCGAGAATCATCGTAATATTATACGGAAGTATGTACGCCATTGATGTGGTGACGTTACCTCCAAGTGAATACGTGAATTCCACCTTCTCTGTACGTTCATATCCAAAAAGTGTTATAAGGCTTACGTTGTTCAAAAAGTACAGGTTATTGTACACAAAGGTTGTGGTGCCCACACCACAACCCGGGCCAAGGTTGTGAAAGGAAACGTCACGTTTTATTGGCAACTCAACAGCGCCAGATTTGAATGTTTCAGTTTCACTATAAAAGTACCCCTGGTACTTCATACCGAAGAACCATTTCAGCCAGCTGTTAACCTGCTTGTTTACCAGGATGTCCGACTCTGTCTTATGCACGTCCCTCTGGAACTCGTAATCCGCGCTGCCGATGGTGAGTGTGTCCACTGTGTCGTATTTCCAGTAGAGAAAGACAGCTGATATGGATGTGACCGCGTCAAGCTGGTATGACACCACCGGACCTGTTATGAAACCGGGGTCAAGTTCGAATTTTACCTCTTCTTCGTACTTGGTGTAATTCTGCCAGACGGGATTCCACCAGGAATACCATGTCATTATACCCGTTCCGGCGTCACCCGGTGCCGCCGCAAGATGTACCGCGGAACCGGCGCAAATGAAGATGCCTGTAAAAATAATACATGTATATAATCTCAATTTATTCATAATCAAAGTACCCATGCCTGTATGTTAGTCCAAGATACGCGGAAAGACCTTCGACATTTCGCCGTGATTCACCTACCGGGCAGTACCCAACGTTGAACTCGAAGAACATGCCCATAAAATGTGTGAAGGTAACCTCAAAGCCCATGCCGCCGATGAAACCAAGGGATCCAAGTGTGGTGGTATTGTCCGGATGACCTTCACCATACCTGCTGTTTTCACCCACCGCCCGGTAATAGAGAACCCTGGGAGCCAGGAGGGCGTATACCTGCCAGAACTGCCTGAAGAAGTATGCCCCGTAAATGACACGAACACCCGCGTCAAGGGAGTATATCTGTATGTAGTTGTCCTCGTAGACATAATCGTCCTCCCATTCCTTTATTTCGTCACTTGTAGAGAAGTGGCGACAGGTGAACCGTGTGTACAGGTCAAACCCGTTGCCGCCGGTACCGCGTTTCCTGTAGAAGAGGTAATCGATAAAACCGCCCAATCCCTCGTCGTAATAGTAATCGAGATCGGCATCCATCATGGTAAGCATTCCCATACCACTGAAGCCCATGCGAACCAGCGAGGCGGCGGCCAGCTTTTCCTTTTTGCCCTTGAATCTTGGCTCTACTTCTTCATCACCGGGTGCAAGCTGAAGGGCTGTGCCAGGCTGTGCAAATACACTGGCGGAGAAGTAAATTAATAGTGTGAAAACGATCATGAGGAAGGTGAGTTGTTGAATACTTTTTTTCATGATAGAACCATGTGATTATTTTATTTTT
>CAZAOK010000048.1:0-27467 GCA_964486725.1 uncultured Leptospiraceae bacterium | reverse complement strand
AAATTTCATTTATATGTATTTTTTGTCCCCCGCCGGGGGATATAGGGGGCCTCGCAGTGTACGGTCACATGATAAAGAGGAATGTGCCCTTCTTTATTCAAAATTGACATTGAAATTTGTTTTATTACCCGAAATTTAATTCACTCCCCCTCTCTAATCCCTGGTATTCACATTATATAAATAAAATCATGTTTTTTGAATTCCATATTTCCGATTTATTTTCCCGATTTAATATAAAGGCAACATTTTTACGTCAAGGTGAAATCTTCTTTAAATAATATTTTTCTTGACTTTAATGTTGTTTATGTCTTACAATCAGATGACAACAACTATCTTTTAGGGTACGGTGGTGGTCACATGAATGACATGATTACCGAAGTCAGGGTTTTCCCTAAGGAAAACCTTGGGAAGACACTGGGGTTTGCCAACATCACTCTTATGGACAAATTCGTAGTAAAGAACCTGCGAATAGTAAAGGGTGACAAGGGCATATTCATCGGAATGCCCTCTAACAAGAGGAAAAACGGTGAATATATCGACCTTTTTTTCCCAATTACCCAGGAAGCCAGGGACATGATTACCGGCGCTATTCTTGATAAGTATAACGAGGTAATGGAAGGCGAGGCTGCCGGGGTTGAACACAAAGTAAACCAGGTATAACAGAAGTACGATTGTACCTGCTACACAAAGACCAGCTCAATAATCCGTAGTGCTTCTCATCAGCAACTAAACGATGAGCTAAGGCAAATGTACATCTGCCTTAGAATTTTATTGTCTTTACAATATTTTAATCCTGCCTGAAGCGGGACATGAAACCTCTTACAAAGTTTGTCATCCTCGTCAGCACAAGGGCACTGATTACCACGTCAAGGATATCAGGAAAACGCAACCCCGTCCCCCTGAATATTTGCAGTGCATTTACCTTGTAACACAGAAAAAATGCTATTACAATAATTATGGCATCCCTGGTAGCCTCAATAGGACGGGATGAAGAAGCGTCCCTGAGCGCTGACATTGAAAATACCGCCATAACGGCGGCTTCAAGTATTATCGCGATAATAAAAAGATTAATGATATTTTGAATCAGTACATCACCATTCATTTCCCGACCTCCCTTTCATAGAAAACGCGCAGATCCTTCGCGCTACCTGTATTGTTGCATTATATGCATATTTATGAATATCATGCAACCAATTTTCTAAAATGCATCATTCTTCTTTCAACCCTTTCTGCTGAAGATACATGCGTATTTTATCACGTATGGCATCAGGCAGGTGAATGCCTATCGTTTTAAGCCTGTTCTCATATTTTTTAAAAGAGTTTACATGTTTCGTGGTGGCAACAAAGATCTGAAAATATGACCTGATACTCCCCTCGAGCTCTTTTCTGAACTCTATATCTTCGTTGAGCAGGTCTTCTACCGGTGCGATAACCCTGTAATTTATTGGCCTGCAGATAGAACGATAGGCTACAAATCGCTGTGTCACCTCAGATTCATAGTTTTTCTGCCGTATACCTTTTTCCACTTCGTTGAGATTTACACAGTCAATTATCTCGAAATTATACTCTTCTTCGAGGGCATCACGTATCATTTTTTCTGCGTTCCTGTTGCTTGCACAATCGTTCACATTGTCAGGACAGTCACGGTCACATCGAAGATATAACACCACGTCAATATCTGAACTTGGCTGCGAAAGTCCAACGTTTACTGAACCAACCACGTCCATTGCGAGGTTCTCAATTTTCGGTTCAAGCCGTTTCACCACCTCTTCGAGACGGTCAACACGCTGCTCAGTTTCACCTGTCTGGAACATTCTGAAAAAATTCTTTATTTCGTTGAAAAGCTCAATTTCAGGGATATGTGAAAATTTTTCAACCTTCATGTCTACATTTTCATTACGCTTCCTGGCATCATACCGATGCTGATCTATTATTCGTTCTTCCCAGCCTTTTTTACCATGGCTGTATTCTGCAATATCATGTACCCGGCCGTTAAATATTTTTTTAAACGTAACGCTGTTTACCACTTCGTCTTCAATATCAACCAGGTAAAAGAATCCACCTTCTGATACGTCTCCACTAACCGTGGTAACATCACCAAATGGTGATGGATTAAGATAAACGGTTCCCTCGTATTCCTTAAATCCCCATGCCCTGTGTATGTGGCCGGTACAACACAAAAGCACGGGATTGTTTTCGCAGTATGTACGTAAAGCCGGAGACCCGCTTGGTCCTATGGGTGACAACCAGTCGTGAATACCGTGGGCAGGCTGATGAGTAACGATAATACTGGGCTTAACCGCCTTAAAGAATTTATACATCTCGTTTTTCCGGTCATCAACACCAATCCCCGCCCGGTAAGGCACTACGTATCTTTCGGGTATACCCGCGGTAAAGATGTCGGCACCACCATACCCTGCTATTTTCAGATCCCCTAACTGGTACCAGTGCATATGCAGGTCCCTTTCATGAAGAGAAGTGAACTTGAAGTCCATGTCGTAATTTCCGGGTAAAGTATATATGGCAGCCTGCTTTTTTAATGAGAACAGGTTCTCAAGCACCTTGTATTTCTGCTGCATCACACGTCTTGCCCGTATGGTATACTGCTGAAATTTTGTTCCGGCTTCCTGTATCTCTTCTGTTGAGGTAGGCATTTCAAGCAGTTCATCTACGAAATCTTCAACTACGATGTCTTCCCTTTCCATCTGGCGCTGAATGCCGTGAAAATATGTCTGCAATTCATGGTAACGAATAGCACTTTCCATGTTATAAAAGGGGATATCGATAATATCACCAGAGATGATATATATATCGGCAATGGTATCATATAGAAGTTCTTTTACCCGTTCGAATGCCCCGTGCACATCGGTACAATATATTATTCGCATACACTATTCCCCGCCTAACGGCAATATCTACGTGTGCCAGACAATTTCAGTATATCATTTTCAGGAAGTTGTATCAAGCTGTTATTGTTTCCCCCGCACATGAGCATAACCCGCGATGACAGCGGTCATCAACACCAGGATAATTGCAGCATACAGCAGTATGTCACCAATTACCATGTAGGCTGTATCATGGTTCATTGAGAAGTCTATGTTGCCAATACAATACATTTGTTTCATCAAAGGTATTGATGAAACTATTTGCCCGTATGGATCTATGAAGGCGGTAAAACCGGTATTGCCGGTGCTGTAAAACCATCTACCGTTTTCGATGGCACGAAAAACCGAGAAAGCGAAGTGCTGCATATGACCGGTTGGGCTGTCTGTCCATCCGAGATTTGTAATGTTGACGAAACAGTCCACCCCTCTTCTTCCATAAGTTCTGCACATCCTGTAGAATATGTTCTCGTAGCATACCAGGTTTCCGGTTTTGTAGCCATTTACGTTAAATGCCATGGGCATATCACCCGGCACAAAGGCAGAACCCCCGAATGCGTAAATTATTTGCTGTACGAAAGGAAACCACTTCTGGTAGGGAAACCACTCTCCCATCGGGACAAGGTGATTCTTGGGATACGTACTCACCACTTCACCCTCACTGTTTATATGCACCATGTTGTTCTGTGGATAATACCGTTGAGCCATGTTATCAACAATTATACCTATCTCACCGGTAATCAGGGGTTTTTCCAGCTCGGCGGCCAGGTCAAGCACTTTCTGTTCAAAATCACCCGGGCGCCCGTTAAAATAATCGAAGGATATGCTTTCAAGGGTTGCCGATTCCGACCAGATTATCACGTCTGGATCATACTCCATGGCCTTTTTTGTCAGCTTCTCAAGCGTTTTCAGGTACATGAACTTGTTCATGTTCCAGTTTTCCCATGGAGAAATACATGACTGTATCATGGCAACACGCTGTTCAGGCTTCCCGTCACCCCTGGGGTCGGCAATTCTGGCAAAACCCCATGACCACAGTATCACAATTGCGATTAGTATGACGATCACACGTCGAAAAGGAAATGATCGAAAAAGCAGCCTTTTATCCGGTTGTTCATCCCGGTAATACTGTACAAGTTCCCCCACCGACGTATTAAAGGCTACCATGATGAAGGTAATTCCCATAACCCCAAAAACGGATACGGATTGGATGAAGGACGTGAAAGTATACTGCGAATACGCAAGGTATGCCCATGGAAAGGCAAGATGTCCAAGAGACTGAATCCAGTCCACCATTATCCACACAGATGGGTAGAGTAGTATTCGAAAAGATTCAAACTTTCGTGAAAGCCATTCCGCAACGAGAAACTTCGTTGCAAAGAAAACTGTAAGGCTTGGAATAACAAAACCAATGATCACGATGTTTCCACCCGCCACGTTGGCACCAAAATCACCAATCCACTGGTACTGCAGGTAATTACCAAGAAGCCCTGAGATAAAGGTATAGAAGTACACCTCCCTTAATGATTTACCCTGTATAAATATGAGTAGTGGGACAAGGGACACCCATGCAAGCAACGCCAATGGCGGTAAAACCAGGGTCACCGCAGTGATACCGGACAGGAACATAAGTATCCCTGTTGCCAGGTAATAGTGCTTCTTCGCCAGTTCTATACATTTTTTCATTATGCCTTACCTGTCATATTCAGAAATTCTTTCTCGTGTAGTATCTTTACGCCCAGTTCTTCCGCTTTATCCCGTTTTGACCCGGGATCATCGCCTGCAACAACGAAATCTGTATTCTTGCTCACAGAACCGGTAACCCGTCCTCCAAGTTCTTCAATCAAATCCTGGGCTTCTTTGCGGCTCATTGATTGGAGAGCACCGGTAAATACAAATGTTTTACCGCTCACAGGTGACCGGGTTGTGATATTCTGTTGTTCATTCTCTATGGTCACACCCGCATTTTTCATTTTCTCTATCAACTTCAATGCGTCATCATTATGAAAGAACCGGTATACCGAATCAGCAACCTCGGGGCCTATCTCCTTGATTTCCTCAAGGTCTTCAACCGACATTTTTTTGATATTCTCGATTGACCCCGCATTTCTGGCAATCACCTTCGCAACATGATCACCAACGCTTCGTATACCCATACTTCTTAAAAATATTGATAGTGTCATATTTCTACGGCTATCAATTGATTCAAGTATTTTATCAGCCAGCGTATCACCCATGCGGTCAAGCTTTAGCAGGTCCTGCTTTTCCAGTGTAAAGATGTCTGCCATATCCTTCACCCTGCCCTTTTCAAACAGGCGTTTCAATAACTCGGGACCGACATTCTCAATATCCACCCCACCTCTTGACACAAAAAATTTCAATTGCTCAAAGATCTTTGCCTCACACAGGGGATTTATACACCTGATGTATATATCTTCTTTTTTCAATGTCGAACCACATGAAGGGCATTCATCAGGCGGATTGATTGATTCGGTCTCATCACCCCGCTTGTCCTTTAATACTTCCACAACCTTGGGTATCACATCCCCGGCACGAATTACCCTGACAGTATCATGTACACGGGCATCAAGCCGCTTAACTTCATCGAAATTATGCAGGGTGGCCCTGCTCACCAGCACGCCACCAATATTCACAGGATCGAGATTAGCCACGGGAGTAACCAGGCCGGTGCGACCCACCTGTACATCTATTGATTCAATCTTAGATATTGCCTCCTGCGCTGGGAATTTCCACGCAACAGCCCATCGTGGTGACTTTGATGTGGTTCCAAGGGTGTTCCTGTATTCAAAATTGTTAACCTTGAGTACAACCCCGTCTATATCAAAATCGAGCTCATGCCTGTTTTCAAGCCATTTGTGATAAAATTCTATAACATCATCAATGTTCCCCATAGTGTGATGCGCAGGGGCCGGAAAGTTGTATTTTTCCAGCAACGTGATTAGTTCTTTTTGTGATGTTACCATCTCTTCTGGTTCTACCAAACCTATGCTGTACAACACCATATCAAGTTCACGCTCCCTGGTGATTGCAGGATCCAGTTGTCGTAAGGAACCGGCTGCCGCGTTACGCGGATTGGCAAACTCCTGTAACTCCTTCGCCCGACGTTCATTATTTATTCTCTTAAACTCCTTATGGCGCATGTACACCTCACCCCTTAGGTACAGGAGCGCTGGCACGTTTTCTCCTTCCAGTCTCAGTGGAAGAACATTCACGGTTGCGATGTTGGCAGTCACGTCCTCACCCACCTGGCCGTTACCCCTGGTGGAACCCTGCGTATACAAACCATTCTCATATTTCAACTCAACAGCAAGCCCGTCATACTTAAGCTCCACCGAGTATTCAATACTTTGCAATCCAAGCCCTTTTCGGCATCGTGCGTCAAAATCTTTCAATTCTTTCTCAGATGATACGTTACTGAGACTGAGCATTGGAGGATCGTGCGGTACTTCGGAAAAGGTTTCACTTACCTCTCCACCCACGTGCTCAGAAGGGGTATCCTCACGTTTGTATTCAGGATGATCCTTTTCAATTTCAACGAGTTCTTTCATGAGTCTATCATAGGTAGCATCATCCACAAGGGGCTGGTTCTGATTATAATAGTAATAGTTATATTTTTTTAATAATTCAACCAGTTCATCGTATCGTCGTTTCTCTGAGTCCATTGAAGACATATATTTACTCCAGGTATTTTAATATGAATGCACACTATAATCGGCTGGTATTACGCATTGCAAGAAATAATTGATATTGATAACAATAAGCCGCACATAATTAACCCTGCTCATGAAGTTGTAACCAATATACTTTTTTTGGTTGCAAAAAGATGCATGAAATAATATAATAACTTATAAAATTGAATAGTTGTGATATTAGTTCTAGTGACATACTGGAATACAATATAAAATACATTGATGTATATGCCTGTTACAAAAAAGAACAACATAAATATATCGAATTTACGGGCAGAATAGTGAACAATGTGGGGCCTGGCTGGATGATGCTTGAAAGATTTACACGGGAATACGATCAACGCTTTCACCTTGAAGAATTACTGACAATGGGGATGGCCATATTCCTTAATGTACTTATAATCACCTTCTCTGATATCAGGTTTGCTCCTCATATTTTTCTACTGAACAGTGGAATAGTAGCCCTTGTGCTTCTTGTTAACTATATGAATCGCACAATTAATAATACTACATATTCTACCTTCCGGGACTGGTACGTTGCAATTCTGTTATTGATTATCTACATGGAACACAATACACTTGTACCATTGATTAATGGTACTGATATTGACAGCATCCTTATTAAAATTGACAGGATACTATTTCTTGGAAATGATCCAACCATACTACTTGAACGATTCACTCACCCTGTTATCACTGAAATATTACAGGCTGTATATGTATCATTTTACTTTTTGCCATTTTTGCTGGTATTTATACTGTACATGAAGGGCAGAAAGATTGACTTTCACATACTGGCATCAACAATACTACTTGGTTTTTTTATTTCTTATATCGGCTATTACATATTTCCTGCTATTGGCCCCCGGTTTACTCTTGAACATCTTCAAACAATACCACTTACTGGTATACTGACTTTTGATTTTTTTCGTAGTTTTATATTAAAGGCCGGTGGCATAACCAGGGACTGTTTTCCCAGCGGCCACACCCTTATTTCTGTCCTAACTGTTATGCTTTCTTATAGATATTACAGAAGATTTGCCCCGCTAAGCTTTACATGGGGAACATTGCTCGTCATCTCCACGGTGTACCTCAGGTATCATTACGTTGCGGACCTGATTGCCGGTTTTATACTTGCAGTTGTTGTTTACCGTTATGGACCTGCCCTTGCCAGGTTGTACATCTTCGGTACTGAATATTATGCAGAACAGCCCGCGGGTGAAAACTTACGTTCGACATGGTGGAGAATGTAAACAGGTTAATATAATCAACAGTGTATCTTGATCTGCTGATAAACCAAAGCCATCCTTCATCACCGGGATGGCTTTTTCAGGGTCTTTCCGGATTCTTGGGAATTGAAAATATCTTTTTATAACAATAATCGTAACTACTCAGCTGTCATGATTAAAAGATTCAATTACCGTGAAATGAATAAAAATATGATGGTTCCCCCCGCGAAGGCGGGGGAGAAACATCTTTATTGCCGAGTAGTTACGTCTTCTTTAGAATTTATGAAATCGACTTTTCATAAATTCTATATGTTTTATAGATTTCTCCCTTAAGGGGCTTTAACGCGCCAATCATCTTTTGATTTGTTTCAACGATCAGTGAACAATCAGATTGTGTATACCCGAGGCGAATACCGTTTTCGATGGTTAACAGGTAAAACACGTCATCTATCTTTTGCCCCCTGTATTCTGGAAGCACACCCATAATCACAGTTCTAATTTTTCTGGTTCTTTTGATCTCACGAAAAGCCTTGATTAAACGCCATGGATACATGCGACCGTTTAATTTCGTCAATCCCGGGTTTGCGTCAGGCAGTGAAACAATAAATCCCACTGTTTTACCATCTTTTTCAGCAAAAATACACAATTCAGGCACAGCTATCATTTTTAGCTCTTCGACAAGCATGTCGAACTGTTGCCTGGTAAGATCCAGGTGTCCCCAGTTACTATCCCATGCGGCATTAAAGATATGATGTATTTCATCAGCCCTGTTGGCTATTTCCTTCTTGTCCAGGTAATTGTATTTTACATCCTGGTCTTTCATTATGTTCTCGCGAACATCCTTAAGATAGGGTTTAAAATCATCGATCTTTTTCACAAGAAAGCAATACCAGTCAATTTTCTTTTCAAATCCATATTTTTCGGCCAGTGTCCTGAAAAACGGGGCTGTATGGAAAAGACCTACAACCGGCATTATGTCTTCACCCTGAACTTCAAATCCAACAGCGTCATAAATTGAAAAACTCTGTGGTCCCTGAATTTTTGTTTTTCCTTTTTCTTTCAGCCATTCTTCCGCGGCACTGAAAAGAGCACTTGCGACTTCCTGATCATCAATACATTCAAAAAAACCAAAAAAACCTGTTTCCTTATCATATTTCTCTTCGTACAGGTGATTTATATGCGCTGTTATTCTGCCCACTGGTTGATCATCCCTGTATGCCATAAAATACTGCACTTCACCAATCTCGTAGAAATATCCCTTATCAGGGTTAAACAATTTCTTCTGTTCCCCTATCAATGGCGGAACCCACGCCGGATCATTTTCATATATGTTCGCTTTCCAGGGTAGCTTTATAAACTCCTTGATCTTTTTTTTATCATTCGCATCAATCTTACGTACATCTATTGCACCTGCCATATGACCTCCATTTAATTATTCGTTATTTATCATAATTGCCTGTTAATTCAATACAACGACAAGAACCTCCCCTGCCGCACGGGAGGCATATTAATAATATCATCGTAAATATATACAATATTTTATAAATATACTGTATTTCTTGTATTGGGTAGCTATTATATCTTTGTACCTTGAAATTTCAAGTAAAAATCGTAACTGCTCAGCTGTCATGATTAAAAGATTCAATTATCGTGAAATGAATAAAAATATGATGGTTCCCCCCGCCGAAGGCGGGTGGAACCATCTCTATAACTGTTCATTATATAGAAAATGATCTTTATCCTGATAATAGCTGAGTAGTAACTAAAAATCTTCTAATCAAACAGTGATCCCTGAACCGTATCGTTATTATGCCTTGTTGTTAATTTTATCTGATCAGTATTTTCGCTCTGAACGGCTTCAATATCACGCGTTCCTTTTTCAAAATATTCAAGAACTTTTTTTATATCTTCCCAAACCTGTTTTTTTAACGGACTTCTGTCCCCACCATTTCTTAGTATATATGATGGATGGAATGTTGGCATCACGGGGATCCCATCATAAGTATACCATTTTCCCCTCATTTTTGTAATACCCTCTTTAGTATTAAGCAAAAAACGGGTAGCAGGATTCCCCAGGGTTATTATTACTTCGGGCCTGATTATTGATATCTGCTTTTTCAGGTAATCACCACATGCTTCTTTCTCATCGTCTTCGGGTGGACGGTCGCGGGTACCCTCAAGATTCACGGTGGGACGACACTTGACAACATTGGCGATATATACATCGCTTCTTTTCATCTTCATTCCCTTTTCAATTATTGCCGTCAACAAAAGTCCCGCTCTTCCAACAAAAGGACGACCCTGCATATCTTCATCTTTTCCGGGCCCCTCACCAATAAACATTATTTTTGCATCAGGACTGCCTTCACCAAATACAATATTTTTACGGGTAGTTGATAATTTACATCCCGTGCACCCTGCCATGGCTTCTTGCATTTCTTTCAGCATCATTGACTTAGTGGTTAGATTTTCCGGAACCATACCTTATACCCACCATTTAATTTTTCGATCCAAAGCTTTTTGATTTCTGCTGCACGCGGAATAGCCTTCAGCTAATATTTTAGATGACCGCGTAAAATCCAGTGTAGGCATATCTTCGAGGTTGGGTTCTATCAATACAGCAGGAGGATTATAGCGAACCATAAACAGTGTGTTCGTATATTCCATGATATCCACCGTCTGGTACATAACTTCGAAAATATTCGGCATCTTAACTTTGTCTGGCTTTTCATTACTATTAATCCCAAGCCATTTCTGCACCGAGTTCAACCAGTTTTTGTCAGATCCAGACTTTTTAATATTTTGTCCTTTCATATTATTTTTTTCAGAAATCATCTCAAGTTTAGTTGTATCACCTTCAACGGTTTTAATTTTACTTTCCACCATATTTCTTAGTTTCTTGCTGCCTGCATGAATAATGGGATGGAGGTTCACAGCTATCACCCTTCCCGCTCCCATGTCTTTTACAATATCTATGGGCAAAGGATTGGCCACACCTCCATCAACCAGGAATGTGTCTTTATAACGCATTGGAATAAATACTCCGGGTATGGATATACTTGCACGAATGGCGTCAAGTACCCTGCCGGATCTGAATACTACCGGCATACCTGTGTAATAATCTGTGGCAACAATGCTTAATGGTATCGGCAGGTCTTCGATCAGATAATCCCGTGGTATGAATTTTTCCAGCATTTCTATAATCTTTGTTCCTTCAATTAAACCAGATTTGGGAAATACCGGATCAAAATATGTAATCATCTCGCTCCACTCGAGATCCAGCAGGAAATCCTTATACTCTTTCAGTTTTCCAGCAGAATATAGTGCACCTACTACTGCACCAATGCTCGAACCGGCTATATAATGGATTGGGATATCATGTGCTTCAATGTATTCTATCACTGCAATATGTGATATACCTTTCGCACCGCCACTTCCAAGAACCAGCCCGACTTTTCTGTTTGTAAAATATTTTAATGGATTTATCATCTGCGTAATACTTTGACAATATGAAATTATTACTGTATTTTGTCAGTATAAACTATTCTTTCATTTTTTTTCAAAAAGTCAATCCATTTAATCGAGTCAAGGGGGAAAAAGGTTGACAACGTATAACAACCTAATTAGCTTGTCTCAAGATCGCGCGGTGGAGCAGCTGGTAGCTCGTTGGGCTCATAACCCAAAGGTCGCAGGTTCAAATCCTGCCCGCGCTAATAAGGCGGAGTAGCTCAGTAGGTTAGAGCACACGGCTCATATCCGTGGTGTGGGGGGTTCGAGTCCCTCCTCCGCTACGTTAAAACATATAAAATAATTAAAAAAGGATGCCTATGCATCCTTTTTTAATTATAACTCAGTATGATAATACTTTTTTAAAGCACTCAGGACACAGGCCATGTGACAGGATAGCATCATTATAATTGCTCATAAATGTATAATTCAACATTATTCGTGACTACTCAGCCATGACAAAAATTTTGATCATTTACTTCATAATGAAAAGGAATTTGATCATCTCCCCCCGCCTTCGGCGGGGGGAGCCATAATATTATTATTCATTTTACGATAATTGAAACTTTTAATCATGACAGCTGAGTAGTTACCATTATTCCATGTAAAATTATAAGGCCAAATCCTATACTTTCAAAAATCAGTATCTTTTTGATAAGGCTGGTGCTGGCATACTGGACTTCCATCATTTATGTGGAAACAATGTTGAACATCCACTGTAACTTTCCATTTTTCAAGTCTATAGCGGACTCTGGACAAATTTCCATACAACAATAACAACGGATACACTTCTTGTAATCATATACCGGTATTTTTTCTCCTTCCGCGGCCCTGGATATAGCACCTGCCGGACAAATTGATTTGCACTGGTAGCAAAGTGTACATTTCTCTTCTGATGGTACCGGCCGTTGTACAAAAAGGCTTCTCATAACCGGGGATGTAAAAGGCCATCTCATCATATCCGAGCTAAGACTTGATCTTGTTGGTTTAAAATCCTTAACTTTCAGTAAATCAACTGAATCGCCAAGTATTGAGATAGCCCCTTCACGTCCCTGTCCAAGGCCCCTTTGGTCTCCCATTTTTACTGTATGGACAAGATTGACATCAATCTGAACCAGCTTAGAGAGTACATAGTCAACTGCTATTGCATCATGACCAGCAACTATCACATTCATACTTTTAGGCATTCCCGAGGGTCCGGGCCCTTCACCCTCGAGGGCTGTTATGGCGTCAACCAGATGAAGTATCGGTTTTTTCATGTGATGTATGTACGCATCATAAAGATCAAGAAGAATTGTGGCGAATTCTTCTTTAGTACTGGCACGTAAATGCCACTGTGATTTACCAAGACCGTGTATGGTGCCGAATAGGTTTTTAACTGCCGCGGTAATATATGTTATTCCATGTGTTTTAAATTTTGGCAGGTTTACTATCATATCCGCGTCAACAGCATCTGCAGCCAGCTCGAAACGCTTAAAACGCCTGGCATGCTCATTATATACTACCTTCACACGGGATGTATCAGCCACCTCAACGTTTTCTTCATGAATAATTTCGTCATAACCGGTTTTCTTTAAGACCCGATCAAGAGAATGAACCGCAGGGGATTCAACAAGAATGGGAATACCCCCATTTTCCTTTACCAGTTGCACTGCTGCCTGGAAAAACAACGGATGTGTCACTACTCCTTTTTCGGGTGAGGAATCCCGCAGCAGGTTCGGCTTTATTGCCACCCTCATTTTTCGCATTGAGGATAAATCAAATTCAATGTCCTGTAAGGATTTTTTGAAAACAGTTTTTATCTGCCCTGTATCATATTGTTCACATTTATATGCTGCTACCTTTGAAAGAGGCTTTGACATCATTATCTCCCTACTCCGATATTATTGTAATATTTTCAGCTACGAGATATATCGTGTTGTCTTCACCAATGGTATTCACGAATGTCGCCACTGTTTCTATCATTTTTCCATTTTCAATTGAACCTGGATATTTTTTCGCGTATAATTCTGCAACTCCGCTAAAACGGTGACTGTTTTTATAATCAATCAACAGGTTGCATACAATGTGATCATTCTTTTTCTTTAGATTGGCTACTTTACCCTTCCATTGTATCTTCACTCCCCTGTACAGGTGGGGCTTTTCATTTATCCTTTTAAAAGTAAATCCTGATACCGGCCTGTCATCAATATCGAGTACAAAATTTCTTAGAAATTCAATTCGCCCTTTCACCCTGTGATGCACATTGCTGGCATTTATCCTGTTCAAAATCACAAGGGCATCATTATAATTTCCAGCTTTTATCATTTCTTTTGCCCGATTAAAGTCTCGTTTTAAACTTTCACTGGAATAATAGAATTCAGTTGTTTTATTCCTGTTGTATTTTTCAATAATATCATAATGGGCCCCATCAAGGGTTACCATATCCATAACATCTTTACCATGTTGTGGTTGTTCTTTTGTACTCATGTTAATTGATTTCACAATACTGGTTAAATATTGTGCAACATCCTGATGAAAGTAAACACCTGGAATAATCATCAGCACTATTAATATGAACAGGAGTGGAAGGTATATAAATTTGCGGTTTGTTCTTTGTTGTACATGAATCCTTTTCTTTACTGTACTTATACGTTTGGGTTTTGGGACTGGTACAAAATCTTTCAGCCGGGCTTCCCGCTGAAACGCCGGGAAATCTGTTGCTGCCTGTATTCGTTTAAATGACTTCTTTAACACACGGTCGAATGGAAACTTTTGTAGAAGTTCGATATACCTGTACATGGCAGATTCACGGTCACCTGCTGATTTCATAACCAGGAAGGCTTCAAGATATAGTACTGGTACATAGGAAGGATCAGAAAGCTTTAGTTTCCTGATAATACTTTCAGCCTTGCCGATTTTATCAACATGAAGATAGCATAGGGATAACAAAAACAGCATGTAGCTGTTACCAGAACGCAACGCTCTGTTTTCCAGTATTACTATTGCGTCACCGTACCGGCTATCCGTATATGCCGAAAATGCTTGTTTGACAAGTGAAAAGTCTCCTGAATCCACACTGCGTTACTGGTTGTCCCTGTTTTTTTTAAAAAAACCTGAAAGCTCATCTATAATAGACACGTTATCATCCCTGGCCTTACCCAGAAAAAAACCCGTGCCAATCAGCAGGATAATAACCAGTGTCTTCAATATTCCGAAAGTAAACAGGAGTAAGCCCAGAACAAATCCAGCCAGGGCACCAAGTGTCTTGCCCGGATTCAAATTAACCCACCCCTTGACTGTTTGAAAAAAATCCATTTATTTCTTAACCCTTTCCACGTACTCACCGTTACGCGTATCAATTTTTAAAATATCACCTTCATTGATAAATAAAGGAGCCTGAACGATATACCCGGTTTCCACTGTAACGTTTTTCATAACATTGGTGGCGGTATCCCCCTTCACGCCCGGTTCGGCGTAAGTTACTTCAAGCTGAACGAATATTGGAGGCTCAATTGATATGGGATCACCTTCATGCATTGAGATATCAATAATATCACCTTCCCTGATGTAGTTCATCAGGTCTCCTGCAAGTTCGCGATCAACTGAAACCTGCTCAAAATTCTCGTTGTCCATAAATACCAGCCCGTCACCTTCGTCATAAAGATATTGCATCGGCCTTTTTTCGACCCTGACATCTTCAACTTTTTCACCGCCCCTGAATGTCTTGTCTATGATTGATCCCTTTGTAAGGGACTTCAGTTTCGTTCTCACAAAAGCAGCACCCCTTGCAGGTTTTACATGCTGATATTCCAGCACTGAATATAGATTATCATCTAACCTGATAACGGTGCCCCTTTTAAATTCGTTACTTGAAATCATTGGTCACTCCTTGTTTACAATATTATAATATCTTTTGATGAACCTGTCATTATTTCAGGGCCACCCGGGCCAATGCAGACCATGTCCTCAATACGAACACCTCCCTTCCCGGGCATGTATATACCTGGCTCAATGGTAATGACGGTATTTTTTTTTAATCGTGTTTCCCCTCCCGGTTTGACTGCCGGAAGTTCGTGAACTTCAAGTCCCACACCATGACCCAGGGAATGGCTAAAGAATTCACCATAACCTTCATCATTAATCACATTCCTTGCCTTTGTGTCAAGACTTCCCGTAGTAATTCCCGGGCGTATAGAATTTATTGCGGTTTCCTGGGCTCGCAGTACAATGTTGTATATATGCCTGAATTCACTGGTAATGCTATTGAGGAAGACAGTTCGTGTCAAGTCTGAATTATACCCCTTATATGTACATCCCATATCTATCAATATCATATCTCCTGGTTCAAGTTTCTTCAAGTTGCCTGTTTTGTAATGCGGTCTTGAAGAACCGGAACCGGATGCGACAATCGATTCAAAGGATGAACTAGTTGCTCCATGTGTACGGTAATAATGCTCAATCTCAACGGATATGTCCCACTCAAGTATACCTGGTTTAATGATACCAAGAATGTGTGTAAAACAGCCATCTGTTATTGAAGCTGCTTTTTTCAACAGTGCTATCTCACTTTCATTCTTGATCATTCTCAGTTCGTTGACGACATCTCCTCCACCTTTCAGTTTAATTTTTTTTAACGAATCTTTGAATTGAAAATACTGGCCAAGGGGCATTGAATGCTCTTCCAGGTATAGCTCTTTTGTGTTTTCATTGGCCAAAATCTCTTTCACCGCGGGTATTAACCCATTATTCTGAAGAATGAAGGTTACATTACGGGGAAGAATTGATCTGGCATATTCCTGGTAACGGCCATCTGACACAAAGTAATACGAATGTTCGGTTAAAACCATACTCGCGTAGGTACCTTCGAATCCAGTAAGGTAACGTATATTCGGAATTGAAGTAATAAGGTATGGTATGGTTTCCTTATCAATTAATTTTTTTTTCAAACGCCTGAGCCTTTTCATACATATCTCATCTTTAACTGTTTTTTATATGATCAACTATCGCTTTTAGCCCAAGTATATACGAATAATATCCGAAACCGGAAATCTGGCCTATACATGCGGGAGCAATTAGTGAAGTTTTTCTGAATGTTTCACGACCATGAATATTTGAGATATGCACTTCAACTGCGGGGATTTCACACCCAATTATTGCGTCATGTATGGCAACGGACGTATGCGTATATGCCGCGGGATTTATTACAAGACCGTCATGATCTCTTTTATTCTGTATTGCATCAATAATATCTCCTTCATGATTTGACTGGTATATTGATACATCAATGCCAGAATCAGAGGCAAATGTTTCTATTTTGCTATTAACCTCGTCAAGGGTGAGGTTGCCATAAATACCAGGTTCGCGTGTTCCCAGTAAATTAATATTTGGCCCATGAATTACCAGAATATTCAACCGATTACCCATTTTTTTCTCCCGGTTTTTTATTTCTCATCCTTGTTATACCCATAATGGTCATACAGGTTCTGTGCTTTAATCCGCGTTAATACATTCATGCTGTCTGATTGCAATGAATTCAAAAGTTCCCTTGACCTGTCAACCCTGCCCCATTCATTCAGTAGAATTGCAAGTAACAACCGTGATTTTATTACATAATCATTTTCAGCGTTTTTCTTTTTGGCAACATTCTCAATATACCCGAAAGCCCGGGATGGATTATTATACACATGTAAACTTAACAGTCCAAGGTAATATGTACTTTCTTCCCAGTATTCACTTTGATCCTGCGCAACCTTGTAATAGAAATAATAGGCGGTTTTATACATGTTTCGTTTTAAATACAGCCTGGCATAGTAATAATTTATTATTGATGTGTTACCACTATATTTAACCAGCATTCGTGCGTATCGTTTAACATTATCCAGGTCATCACGAATATAATAGTATTCAAGACACTCCCTAAGCACCTGCTCGGCGTAATCAGATCTCAAGATCTGATTCAGATGCTTATTGACGATATCCATTGCCTTGCCATCTTCATCTGTGCCGAATAATGAAAGGATTTCAATCGCATGTTTTCTGACTGCATATTTTTCTTCTTCTATATTTTCAATAAGCTCTATAGCCTCGGAGTATTTTTCTTTTTGAATATACAGATCTGCCAGCTCAAACCTTGTTTCAAGTATCTTATTTGAACCTGGTACTTCGATAATCAGACGTGAATAATACTCCATGGCGCTTTCATATGATTCCATTTTCTTATAGTACGACGCAAGCTGAAACAATATTTCAGCATAGATTTCACTATTGTCTTTTACCATGTTGACAATCTTAATCACTGTACCGGTATCATCCTGACGTAATGCCGAATCAGCAACCATGGTAAGATCAGCGGTGTTAAAGTCGTTAAGAGGGATCTGCATAAATATTGTATAGGCGGTCTTGAACCCTTCCAGCATATAATAACTCTTTGCCAGGAGAATTTTCAATTGTTTACCCGTGTAGCTTGATTCATTGACAATATCTGTATCATTAAGCCGGGTTACCACGGTACGATATTTTTTCGCATTGTAGCTGGAAATCATATAATACAACAATACTGAGTGTTCCTCTTCTCTTTTCGGAGCTTCAAGGTATTTACGGTAATAATACGCGGCCGCATCATACTTTCCGGCTTTAAACTGTTTATCCCCCCTGTTAATCAATATATTACCGGAATACCTTGAATCGGGAAAGCGTGATATTATAAAATCTTCATACCTGGTTACATTACCGTTATGTTGTCGCAAATCATTTGCAAAGTCATAGAGAAAAGCTGCCAGGTCATCCTTTCCATAGTAGTATTTCATCAACACCTGTACAATTGATTCGGCTTTATTGATATTCCCCTGCTTAAAATATGCCTGTACCATAATTTTGTATGCATCATACTTGTATGATACTTTTTTCAAATTGATATATGATTTCAGTAATTCAATTGATTTTTTGTAATCCTTCTTCTCGTAATAAGCTTTTCCCAAAAAATAATTTGATTCATTCAGATATTCAGAAAAAGGATTAAGTTCACGTATTTTTTCAAACCCGGCAAGGGCTTTCTCCACCTCCCCCTGTTTCATATATACCCTGGCCAGCAGAAACTGTATCCGGTCAATATCCTCATCGTAAGTATGCTGAGAAAAAAGGTATTCCAGGATCCTTTCGGCGTCCTCCAGTCGGTTGACGTCAAGATATACGTTCGCAAGCAACAGCATTGTATTTTTCTGAGCTTCCGGATCATTAACAGAAACTGAATCCTCCAGGTAGGGAATTGCTTTCTCGGGATCACGGTCCAGGTAAAGTTTACTCAACACCATGGATGCCTGGCTTCTCAACTCCATGTTCACTGTTTCTCTGCGAACTTCTTCCAGTAATTCAATTCCTTCCTCTTCACGTCGTGTACCCACCAGCATTTCACCCAGTTGGTACTTCGCGTTATAATACCATTGTGAATCTTCCGCTATCAATATAAATGATTCCAGGTAAAAACGTGCTGTCGATACCTCATTCATTTCCAGGTAGGACAATGCCTTGTAATACCGGGCATCATAAAATGGAGATTCTTTTAAAAGAGAATCCGGAATCGATCGAAATATTCTCAGGGCCTTACCGTGTTTTCCTTTCAACTGGTATGATCGACCCACGATAAGACGGGCCCTTGAAGCTGTCTTAATATCTCCCAGTGAATACATCAATGGCTCCAGCAGTTCCAGCGCCTCCTCGTATTTTTTGTTCTGGAACATTGCTTCACCAATTTTCACAATTCTGTTATTATCCCTGGATTTTTTATCGCTGAGTGCAACCGCCTTTTTCCATTCAATTATGGCCTCGTCGTACCTTTCCTGGTTGTAATATATTTCGCCTATCCTGTCATAAGAGGCCACTATACGCTTCTTGTTAATACCCTTGGCAATAAATCTCCGGAATTCTTCTATAGCTTTTATATGATCATTCATATAATAATACGCTTCGGCAATCCAGTAGCGTGCTTCAGAACATAACTCAGGTGTTGAACAAATCAACAGGAACCTGTTAAATTCGAATATGGCGGACTTGTATTTTTTCTGATTGAAAATGGACCGCGCAAGGTAGAACCACGCCCTGTCACGGTATTCATCATTTTTATCAACCACCTTTCGGAGTATTAGTTCTGAAGACCCATAATTCCCGGATTTGAACGCCTCCATCCCCTGTTCGAACAGTTGTGTAGAGCTGGAATTTGCGGCTGAAATTATGCTGAACAAAAGAATTAATATATATGTTACAATATGTCTTTTACGCATTATGTAATCCTGGAACAATAATTTCGAACAAGATTCATTGCAAAGATGGCAGCCAGTTCACGGTTACGCCATCTGTCTTCGGTAAATTTTTCAGTAAATGTCTGCAACCCTTCAGAAGTTGCAAGCCCAAAGCATACCATTCCTACAGGTTTTTCCTGTGTAGCGCCCCCCGGGCCGGCAATACCCGTAGTAGACACGCAAATATCGGCTCCAAGCATTTTACGTGCTCCTTCTGCCATTTGTCCGGCCACCAGTTCGCTTACGGCACCATGCTCAATCAATGCCGACGCGGATACACCCAGAAGATTTTTCTTAGCCTGGTTACTGTATGTAATTATTCCACCATTGAATACATCAGACGAACCAGGTATATCCGTCATCTTTTTAGCAACCAGTCCCCCGGTGCATGACTCTGCCACACCTAATGTCAGTTTCAGGAATGACAATTTGAACATCAACTCCTCTTCAAGGGAGTTGTAATCATCCATGAGAAGGTTCTCACCAAAAGCCCTTTCCATCTCTTTTTGTATCACCTGAGCCGGAAAATTTATACTATCTTTTGAATAAAAAAACACACGGTTTATCCCCAGGTTTGTAGTAATACTCCATGTAATATTTTCAAATGGAATCAATAGTGACCCGACAAGATTGTTAACCTCGGCCTCCCGCATCAGGATAGTTTTGAATTCCAAAAAATCTCTTTTTTCCAGCTTCAATTTTGATTCTATATATGGATATACCTTGTTGGTAAACATGTATTCCATTTCACGTGGAACCCCTGGCATAACAATAATAATAGCAGATTCAACGGAAACGGAAAACCCAACAGCAAGCCCGATATCATTATCAAATACATCAGCATGCGAGGGAACAGTTACCATTTTAAAATCACCAGGTAAAACCTTTCTCCCCATACTGTTGAACAATTTTTCTATCCGGCGCAAACCGGGTTGATATACCGATATTTCAAAATGAAGCATATTCTGCAATACTTCAACAGTACGATCATCATCCGTTTGACCAAGCCCCCCGGTTATTATGACAAGATCAGCTGATAACATAGCATCATGAAGAGTTCTTGTTATCATTTCTAAATTATCCCCAACAGTATAATGCGAAACAACTTCGCAATTGGTGGTGAAGAGTGTTTTGCTCAGGTAATAATTATTATATTCCCGTATTTTCCCATAAACCAGCTCATTGCCGGTCGCCACAAGTGCTGTTCGTATCATATTTATAAACCAGGCCGAAGGGTTTTGGTGACATTATATACAACAAGATACGCAAAACACAACATAAAAAATATCTGGATGTCACATCTTTTCAGGAGCGGAAACACCGAGTATATGCAGTCCATTCTTCATTACTATGTGCACCGCGTCACAAAGGGTGAGATATGTTTGTGTTGCATGTATATCATCTGAGAGCACCCTGTGCTCGGTATAGAATTTATGGTAACCCTGGGCCAACCGCATAAGGTAAGTGGTCATTCGATGCGGCTCGCAGGTGACGGCAGCATCACGTATTTCTTCAGGAAACCTGGCAAGCAATTTCATTATTGCCATTGACTCCTGGTTATGCAACAGGCTTTCAACTGCCTTTTCAGGATCATAGGTTAGCCCCCTTGTTTCAGCTTCACGAAAGATGGAGCATATTCTCGCATGCGCATATTGTAGATAAAATACCGGGTTTTCGGAACTCTGACGCCTGGCAAGATCCAGGTCAAAGTCCAGGTGACTCTCCATTGAACGCATCACAAAGAAATAACGCGCCACATCCACACCAACTTCATCAATCAGTTCTTCCATCGTTGAAAACTTACCCAGTCTTTTTGACATCTTAACCGCTTCACCTTCCATCATCAGGTTTACTTGCTGTGCAATAAGTATTTTAAACTTATTTTCATCATAACCCATGGCCTGCATGGCACCTACAAGTCGTGATATATACCCGTGATGATCCGGCCCCCATATATCAATGATCAGGTCATACTTTCTCTTTATTTTAGTAAGGTGGTAGGCTATATCAGCCATCAGGTATGTTGGCCTGCCGTCATCCCTGATGACAACCCTGTCCTTATCATCACCATAATTGGTCGCTTTAAATATTTGTTTCCCTTCTTCTTCGTATATTACATTTAAAGATTGAAGATATGAGAATGTATCTTCAACTTTACCATCTTTATGCAGGTTCTTTTCATGAAACCACGTCTGGTATTCAACATTAAACTTTTTCAGATCATCTTTCTGCCCGTTAACATTGTACTCAACTGCCCGATCAGAACAGTATTTGATCATCTCTTCTTCTGTCTCAATTGCATTAATCTCATCTTCATGTTCGCCAGCTATCCATTCGGCTATGTTCCTGATATATTCTCCATGATATCCATTTTCCGGGAATGATACCTTCTCACCCTTCAATTCCCGGTAACGGGCCAGAACCGACTTTCCCAACAGATACACCTGGTTCCCATAATCGTTCACATAAAATTCCCTGTCCACCTGGTCGCCACTTGCTTCGAGCAGGTTTGCCAGCGTATCACCCACAGCGGCAGCCCGCGCGGAAACAACATTTAATGGGCCTGTGGGATTGGCAGATACAAATTCGATATTTATTCTGCGTGGATTCTCCCGTGTATTCTTGCCGTAATTATCACCTTCAAAAAGTATAGTTTTCAGGTTTTCAAAAAGAAAACCAGGTGATATGAAGATATTCACAAATCCTGGCTTTACAACTTCCACGTCACCGATTATACCTCCACCCTCTATATAGGACTTCAACATGGAGCCAATATCGATTGGGGATTTTCTGAGAATTTTCGCGTATTCCATGGCAACAGGTGTTGAATAATCACCAAATTTTTCATCACGCGGATATTCTATCTTTGCTTCGGGTAACGCAGACAAATCAATACCCGTTTCAACAGCCATGTCTTTTACTGCCTTTTCCACTAAATCTCGTACAGTATCTTTTAATATCAAAATGTCACCTCGATAACAATAACCTGCATTTATGATTACTTGCCTTAACGATTACGGGATGCTACAAAACAACTCACGGTATGAAGTATTATCCAATTATGCCACATCTGAAACAATCTTCTAACAATTTGTCAATGATTTATCTTTACACTTTTCCGGCTTACCCTATACCTGTTGTGCGGCAACAGGTAATCCCCCCCCGCGCACGCGAGGATGAAATCCAGATATGCGGAAATCTTAAAAGCAGCTACATTATGAAATGTATCAATACCAAAAATAAAATACTTGAAAATATCATCCATCCATGAGAAAAAGATAGACTTAAAGAGCATTTCTTTTATCTATCCCAGTTATGAGGTTCGCCATGAAATTCGAGAAGAACCACTTTATTGGCCTTGGCATAACCCTGCTTTTTTTTCTTATCATTAGTTTTTTCTACAGTCAAACACGCCTCTTTGATGGCCTGGAGTCAGGATCTGTTGACTTCAGATTTTACCTTAGGGACCCCTCTCAAAAAACAGAGAAACTCCAGGAAGGAGTGCAAATGGGTTCGAGAAACTCCAAGGCCAGGGAAGATATAATAATCCTGGGAATTGATGAAAGTACCATACGCAGCTTTTCCGAACAGGGCATACGATGGCCCTTTTCATGGGACATGCATGCTAAATTTACCCGGTTTGTCAGCTCAGGAAATCCGGCATCCATATTCTTTGATATCATGTTTCTTGATCACAAGGAACATGAAAAAGAGTTCGCCGAAGCAATTCGCGAAGCAGGTAATGTGTTTCTTGACTTTCCATTTGAAACTGAAGAAGTTCATGTGAAATATTCTGACATCGACGAACGAATGGAAATATTAAACCAGTACCGTTTCCCCGTTGATCCAGATGATACCAAAATGCCCTGGGTTGAAGAGGCAGTACCACCAACCCCAATTCTTGCACGTGCAGCCGAGGGTATCGGCTATGCCAACATTAAACCCGATGTCTCGGATAAAGTGAACAGGCAACTCCCCCTCATTATCAAGTATCATGGATTTTATTATCCATCAATTGACCTCGTTCTTGTGATGCACTACTATGGAATTACAAAAGATGATGTTGAAATTCAAATTGGAAAGTATATAAAACTTAAGAACATTCCCCCTGAGAAGATGGCAAAACCATCCGAGGACGGAACCATTACCATCCCCATCGATGAAGAAGGCTTTATGAATATTAACTTCATAGGGGGACCTGGCAGTTTCCAGAACTACTCGTATTACTACTTCGCAAGAGATGGTAAATATAAACATAAGTCACTTGAAAATAAGATATGCCTGGTTGCCGCGTATTCATCAACCGGTATATCAACGGATATTCATCCTTCTCCTTATGGGCAACTGTTTGGTATCGAACATCATGCCAATGCGCTTAACACAATTCTAAATCAGGATTTCATTATAAAGCTTACCCCGCTGCAGAACGTTATGATAATGCTGGTTTTAGCCCTTTTGATGGGTATTCTACTTACCCGCTTTTCCATTGTTTTCTCAGTAATTTTCGCCGTTGTTCTTGGCTTACTATACGTTATCGGGGGATATATACTTTTCGATACGATGAACCTGATATGCGCGTTTACGACTCCTATCATTCAAATCGGGGGAACTTTCTCTTTTATACTTGCATACCGGGTTTTAACCGAGCAACAGGAGAAGAAGTACATACGTCAAACATTTTCCAAATTTGTATCTAAATCAGTTGTCGATGAATTGTTGAAAGATCCGAAAATGCTTAAACTTGGCGGTCAAAAAAAGATCCTTACCGTATTATTTTCTGATATTAGAAGTTTTACATCTTTATCTGAAACCATGCCCCCGGAAGAACTGGTTGAACACCTCAATGAATACCTTCAGACGATGACAGATCTTGTTATCCAGTATGACGGTACACTTGACAAATATGTCGGTGATGAAATCATGGCTTTCTGGGGTGCCCCATTACCACAGGATGATCACGCCCTGCGATCATGTAAATGCGCTGTAGAGATGATGGAAAAATTAAACCAGCTGAATACGCAATGGGAAGAACAGGGCAAACCTGCACTTCATATCGGTATTGGTATTAATACCGGCGAAATGGTCGTGGGTAACATGGGTTCATCTTCAAGAATGGACTATACGCTGATGGGAGACAATGTAAACCTTGGAGCAAGGCTTGAAGGTACCAACAAGGAATATGGAACGAATATAATTATTAGCGAATTCACCTATGAACAGGTAAAAGATCATATAATCTACCGTGAACTTGACCTTGTACGCGTTAAAGGAAAGGAACGTCCGGTTAAGATTTATGAATTAATTGACATTAAAGAGGATTAAGCTTTTCTTTTTCTGTTCTTTTTTATACTTCAAAATTGGTTTAAGGGGAGAACTCTTTATAACAAGGGGTATTCTCCTCTTTTCAACTTTCTCATTTACAGCTTTTTCTTTATCTTTGACCTGCATCGCCACAATGGCATATACTGGTATGTTTAATCCTTCTTCCAGTATATAATTTCCTCTTCCGCTTAATTGCAATGAATCACCATTTAATTCAATATTCCGCACATACCAGTTTCGTCCATAATGTCGAACTGATATATCTCCGGATGAGTAATTTATCCGGTCAAGAGTACTTAATTCATAACCAGGTTCACTGAAAAAGTTTTGGAGCTGTTTTTGGATACCTGTGCCTTCAATTTTACCATCCCTTATTGAACAAGTAAAACTTCCACGACCATTATTCAGAAGGTGATAAAGCCGGTACGCGTTAACTTCAAAATCAAAAGCAAGAGAGAGAATTCCCGTGGAAGTACTTATTTCCGAGTCTTGGCAAAAATCATCCAGGTTAAATGAATTGATACTTCCTGACATTGAAAATAATGGATAATCTCGATTAAAATATCCCTCACAATCAAAATCATACTGCGCGTTATAACCGGTCATTTCGAACCGATCTAATTTCACACGTCCCTTTTCGCTTTTCAGTGATAGAATGCAATTATCAATCTGTGCTGCTTTACCTGCCAGTACCTTCTGAAACACCATATTCACGGCAATATCGTTGTTCACCATGAATTCTCCAGCTGAAGTCTGCATAAAATAGGTTTCATCATACCCTTTTTTAGCATCAATCAATGACTGTTCATAAAGTTTTGAAATACCAGCTACAATAACCTTTGAAATATTATCAAGCTCCATAACTGAAGATTTCAATGTCATTACAGAATTTGCTGAAAACGGATACCATGTACTGACATCTGAATATACATCACATGTTAGATCAGAACGGTTTCTAACAGCAGACATTTTCATTACGAGGCTTTCAGGATGTCCCTTGATTTTAAGTGTACCATCCTTGAAAATGGGAATATTTGATCCATCTTGAAAAACACTGGCTGAAGATTTATCAAGTAGTACATCAATATTGAACTTATCAGCCTGGTGTTCCCTTATATTGTATCCAATATTACAATCAAGATTTAATTTTCCGTTATATGATAGATTCTGATATGGAACCAGGTACTTTGAAACATCCTCTAGATTAATTGTATTCGATTTCATTTCCAATTCAACATAATGATTTTGATCACTATTTTCATATCCGCATGATCCATTAATACTGATCCTGTCATCATAAATGGAATATTTCTGAATGGAAATTTTATTACCTGCCTGATCTACGGCAAATTCTACAGTAGCATTGCAATTTTCATTTGAAACTATGGCAAATGGACGTTTTGGATCAGCATGGTAGTATAATCCAAGATTGTTAAGCTCAGATTTAACCTGGCCGGTAATACTGTTGTCACCATGAACCAGTTCTCCATCTAAAGTAACTCCTCCACCTGCGTTTATTTTCGCTATATCATGTTCTTTAATAAATATGTTTCCATATGAGATGTCAAAATTGTTTATACGAATTGAATGACGTGAATCCCTGTACACATAATCTTCATCCAGGTATATTTTACCATTGATGGAAATTGAACCATCTCCCAGCTCAACACTTCCATAAGGCAGCAGGGTACCACTTAAATCATAGGTTATTTGTGAATTTGTAATATTTGTACGCATTATAACGTTACGTATTTTCATTTCAAACCTGTCATCCCGCAATATCTCCCTGTATACAATGACACCGTTTAACGACAGGCTGAAGTTTGACATGTCAATTGATTTCATGTTGTTGACATCATTAATCGATAAAAATATACTATTAAAAGTTTCTGCGTACGGCTTTCCATAATTCTTAACGATTGTAACCATCGCCTTGCGAAAATTCATCCCATTTACTACAGGCTCACCACGCAACATTGGAATAAACTTCATATCAATGATGGCTTCGCTGCATGAGATTAAACTAATATTATCATTGAAATCGCTGCCTATTGATACGTTAAGATTCTTTACCACCAGGTTACCGGTGGTGCTTATGTCTACTTCATCAAGGGTAATGGCCTTATTAAAATTTTCTTTAAAAAATCCCCTGACAGAATCTTTTAACATTTTTTCCGGGTACATGTATGAAAAGTATATCCTCAAAAAAATCAGCAACCCGATAATAACTGATAATAATGCAATCGCAATTATTGAATGTTTCTTTACTTGTTTCATACCATATGAATTTCTCTTTATAATTGTAATTGTATTTCGTTCAACAGTGGTATTAGTGGATACGGAAACCATTAAAGTCAAGAATTTTTAAGGTCATTTAAAAATGTGTTTTATACAGAAAATAATGAAAATATAGTTTACAATTATATTACAAGGTATGATTTTAATCATGCTACCAATCAAAACGTCAACAAACATTCTGTAACAACATACATTATAACTTTTCTTATGCTGTTATCAGGGCATCCTGATAATTAATAATTT
>CAZAOK010000047.1:2041-27989 GCA_964486725.1 uncultured Leptospiraceae bacterium | reverse complement strand
AAAAAAGTTTATAATATCATACGGATGATTAGTGAATAGTAAGTAGTGAGAAGTGAACTGAGGTTATAAAAAATTATTTTCAATTCCCAATAATCCGGAAAGACCCAAATATAATATTTACCTGTTAATAAACGTCTCAAGTCATTTTAGAACTTCTTCCGATATTCTAATTATAACAGATTGATTATTATAACAGGGGGATACTATGATTCATTCAGAAGTCGAAATGAAAAAATGGAAAAAGGAACAGCTCAAGTATTTTGAGAAATACATGAAATCATTTCCAAAAGACTCAAAAGAGCATAACCTTCTTAAGAAAGGTATTAAGGACCTGGAAAGCACTATTTAATGTCCAGTGATATTACAAAATACGATGCGAAGATGCATCCACGATGTCGGCAGTTGGGAAGCGAGATACACTTCGGGTATTGCCGCGTAATGAATAACGGCCTTCCCTGCAACCAGGTTCTCAACTGCTGGTATCATCTTTTTGACATTGAGTCATTTATTGTGGAACACTACACAGAAGAAGAGATAAAGTCTTTTCTCAAAGGTGAATCAAGGCTTGCTATAATTCTTGAATCATTGAAGAAGTATTCCTGATTGCTCTTCCTGTCAGATATTTCCTACAGATTTTCGTATTTTAGTCTTACACATCTTATACCATACATTCTTACTTACTTCTTGTGAACTGTTGATATTATTTCTCCATACATCCTGAATATACATTTTTGTGTAACAGGAAATAAACACTTTGGAGAGTAAAAAAATGAAATGGTTCAGAAACCTAAAGGTAATTTACAAAATATTGCTTAGTTGTTTTATGTTCATCGCTCTTGTAATTGGGCTTGTTGTCGTCAATTATACAACCATCACCAAGAGTGATACTGCTTTTGAAACTTTTTACAAGGATAGATTTATACCTGTTAGACAAATTAATTCAATCATGAAGAACATGCTGCAAATGCGAATCAACATGTTGCAGGAAATTATTGCTCTTGAACAGGGTAATATGAAAGAGGTCAACGAACGCCTTTCGTACAGTAAAGAACTTGCTGAAGATACACAGAAGAATCTTGATTCGTACCTTCAAACGTATCTTACCAGTGAAGAAAAGAGGTTATCAGACAAATTGATATCGAAAATAAAAGATACCGAAGAGATCAGAAAACAATTTCGTTCAGCAATCCACTCTAAAGACACTCGTACTCTTAACAAATTGAATGAAGAATGGCTGGCTGAGTATAATGAATTGCTGCCTGCTATACAGGAAATTCTTGACCTTCAGGATAAAGTAGGTTCACAGATCAGGAATGATCAGCATAAGGCAGGTGAACAATCAATAATGATCATGTATATTGTTCTGGCAATATCACTTCTTATCGGAGTTGTTATTACCCTACTTCTTCTCTATACAATAGTTAAACCTGTAAATAAGCTCAGCTTTCTGATGAAGGATATTGCCGAGGGAGAGGGAGACCTTACCAAACGAGTAGATGTAGATTCTAATGATGAAATAGGTGAATTAGGTTCCTGGTTTAATATATTTGCGGACAATATTCATGATATAGTTGTACAGGTTCTCGTTGCATCTGAAAACCTGGCACAGGCTGTACAACAAATCTCAAGTGGTAATGAAAATCTGTCTCAGAGAACATCGGAACAGGCCTCTTCCCTTGAGGAAATTGCTGCAACCATAGAAGAATCAAATGCCACAACAAAGCAGAACGCAGATAACGCTCTTGAGGCTGACAAGCTGGCAAAAGATTCATCGTCCCTGGCAGAAGATGGTGGTTTGATTGTAAAAGAGACTATAAGCTCAATAAATGATATTAGTGATTCCAGTACCAGGATCGGTAATATTACCAGCATGATAGATGAAATTGCTTTTCAGACAAACCTTCTTTCACTTAATGCAGCCGTCGAAGCCGCACGTGCAGGTGAGCAGGGACGGGGTTTTGCCGTAGTTGCAGGTGAAGTTCGTAACCTTGCACAGCGCGCTGGCAATGCAGCAAAAGAGATAAGCGATCTAATCAGCGATTCTGTTGGTAAAATCGCAAGGGGGAATGAACTTGTGAATAAAAGCGGTGAATCCCTTAACGAGATCATTGATTCAATAAAAAAAGTTAGCCAGATAGTGGGTGAGATCTCAGCCGCAAGCGAGGAACAACGACGCGGTATTCAACAGATCAATACAGCTGTTACCGATCTTGATACCATGACACAACAAAATGCGGCACTGGTTGAGGAAACCGCATCTGCCAGTGAAGAAATGACGAACCAGGCACAGGAACTTCTTGGCATGATGAGCAGGTTTACAGTAAATGAAAAACTAAAAAACCAGATGTACCAGCAAAACAGGAAGGAGATGCATCTGCAAACATCCGGGAATACTGCAAATGCAGGATTACATAAAATTAAGAGTGATTCGGGTAATGGTAATGGTACAGGTAATAAGATGAAAACTGAAGGATCACACGATACAGCCGTAAATGATGTCCTTCTTTCTGATGGATTTGAAGAATTTTAGTTATTTTTTAAATTTACAAGGAAGGCGAATATGAAGGATTTTGAATTAATGATACAGTTGCTTAACCAGCTTGAGAATCAGGTTCTCAGCAACAATTATGATACCATCAACCAGGATTTTTACGAAAAGTTCAATGAAACCCTCTTGTTCACGGAGTTAAGCCTGCACTCCGTGAACAGGCTTTTAAAAATATTGTATTCACATATTGATCATAATAGTAATGAAAATCCTGATGAATCATTTTTCCCGGTACATGAAAGAATTAACACGTTGATGCTGAAAATTAATGAATTCCTGGTTAATGTTCATTCATTATGCAATCTTACCGGAATATCAGGTGATTATATGAATAATGGAAAACACTAATTATTTTATTTTTTATATAACGAGACACATGTGTATTAGTTACATTTTGTATTGATACCATTTGTGTGACGACTATGCATAATTATAACATTATATATTCAGTTCCGATTCCAATGTTCGTTGTTGACAACACGGGAATAATTATAGCCTGGAACAGGGCAATCGAAAATCTTACAGGCATTCTTTCCTGTGAAATGCTGGGAAAAGATAATTATGAATACTCTATCCCATTCAAGGGAAAACGTTGCCCTATGCTGGTAGATGTTATTTTGCAGGATATTGACATATCATTATTGGGATATGATTATTATGAAATTCATGATGGCATTTACTATGCAGAAGACATTATTTACAATAATGAAACATATCCTGTTCATCTGCGATATGAAGCCTCAAAATGTTATCCATTAGATAATTCATCATCAACCTGTGCTATTCAAACCGTTAAAGATGTAACAACTTTTGCTAATATGAAAAAATCATTTCATGACAACCAGGAAAAATTGAGATCAATATTTATATCAGCCAGGGACATGATATTCATAAAGGACAAAGATTTCAATTACACCATGGTAAATCCATCATTTCTGGAAATATTTCAGTTAACTGAGGATGAAGTCATCGGGAAAAACTTTTTTCAAGTATTCAACTTTCCTCATAAAGAAGATATCATCAACATTGATAAAAAGGTTATTAACGGAGAAACAGTTGAAGAAGAACAGGTGTTAAGCTATAATAATAAATACTATTATTTTGATACTATTATAACACCATTACGTAACAGCGAGGGGTCTATCACCGGTATTTGTGGTATTGCCAGAGATATAACTCAATCCAAAGAAACTGAAAACCTTCTTCGCGTAAACCTGGAAAAATTAGGTAATATCACATCGTCATTGCATGAAGCGATTATCGTATTTGCCAGTGATTATACTATAAAATTCTGTAATCAGGCTGCTTCGAGTATGTTCAAATTTACAAATAGTGAAATATATGGCAGTTCTTTTATTGATCTTCTTATCCCATTAGAATTACATGCTTCATGGGAAGAGCATATACATAAAATTAAAAATTATAGTTCAAACAACCATCTCATCAGGATACTTGAAACAACCATGAAAGACAAGTATAACATGTTACTTGGTGTTGAAGTTTCGCTATCCAGCATAAATATTTGGGAGGGAGAAAACACAATCGCAGTAATACGTGATGTTCATGATAGAATCAGAAAGGAAAATTTGTTAATAGAACAAATTGAAAAGGAAAGAAGAAATTTCGCGCAGGACTTACACGATAATATCTGCCAGTACTTATCAGGTATCAGCATGTTAAGTGAACTTCTACACAATTCGTTGCAGAAGAAAGGTATCGATGAATCATCATTATCGGGTGAGATATTACAGCTTTTAAGTGAAACCAGAAATAAATTACGATTTATAATAAAAGGATCCCTGCCTGTCGATTTTTCTTATTCAGATTTGATATCCTCACTTGAAAATTTTGTTACTGATATAAAAAAGGCATATAATATCACCATGAAGCTGTTATACAACCAGTACTTTGAGATAGATGATATTCAAATAAAAACCCATATTTATTATATAATACATGAATCGGTTTTCAATATTGTAAAACATGCCAATGCCACTGAAGCTGTAATATCACTATCTAACGTTGATAACAGGCTCTATATCAGTATCTATGATGACGGAATAGGCATTACAGAAGATAATATGCATACTGGAGCGGGTATAACCATAATGAAATACAGGGCAAATGCGATAAATGCAATGCTTGATATTCAAAACCTGAAGAAGGGAGGTACCCGCATTTTCTGCATTGTACCGTATATAAATATTAAAACAAAAGATATTAGCAATTAAAGGAGAATCAATATGGCAAGGCTTATAAAAAACGCTGGTATTATTCGGGTATTTATAGTTGATGATCATCCTGTAGTAAGACTGGGTTTAAAAAAGTATATCGATAATGAAGATAGCATGATGATATGCGGTGAATCCGAAGATGCAAATAACGCGATAAGGAATATAAATGATCTTAATCCAGATATTGTGATAGTTGATCTGTCTCTTGGCAGTGTGAGTGGCTTTGACCTTATGCAGGCAATAAACTCACGTTATTCAAATCTTCCTGTTATTGTATATTCCATGCACGATGATATAATGTACGTTGAAAGGGCCATTAAGGCTGGAGCCCGTGGGTATATTTCGAAAAATGAAAGCATGGATACCGTTATTACAGCCATCAAATCAGTTTTACAGGGTAACATATTTCTTACTGACTATATGAAGGACAGCCTCATATCTAAACTGACAGTTGGCAACAGTATATCTAACATTGAAAATGAAAATCCATTAAACCCACTTTCCAATCGGGAACTGGAGATATTTGAATATATTGGGAAAGGAATGGGTACCCAACAGATTGCCAGTAAAATGAACCTCAGTGTCAAGACTATCGATACCTACAAAAGGAGAATACGGGAAAAACTCAATCTGACTAACAGTATTGAGTTATTACAGTATTCCACCAGATATTACGCTGATCAATAAAAATATTTAGCTATCAGTCAACTCTCATGCGAGCATCCAGCACGAGTGCCCCCTTTCCATTGGGCAGCACACGAACAGGATTAAGGTCAAGTTCTTTAATTTGAGGATGCTCTGCCAGCAGATGTGATGTTCTCACTATTATGTCCACCAGGGCATTAACGTCCCCCTCCTTACCCCCGCGGGCACCTTCAAGGAGCTTGTATGATTTGAGAGATTGAAGCTTTTCCCTGACTTCGCCAGCGGCAACCGGACAAAGAGAATTCGCAACATCTGTAAACACCTCGATAAAGATACCCCCCATTCCGTAAAATATCACCTGTCCGAATGATTCATCGTATTTGCCGCCGATAAACATATCATAGCCATCATCCGCCATGTTCATTACCCTCACTCCATCAAAGCGGGCATTTTTATTATAGGCATACAGATTGTCCTTTATAGTATTGAAGGCTTCTTCAGCATCACTGTCATTCTCAATTCCCACGATAACACCCCCGGCATCAGACTTATGCAACGCGTCAGGAGAGACCACCTTCATAACAACCGGATATCCTATTTTACTGCTAATCGTTATGGCTGTTTTACTATCAGGTGCCACTTCGTTATCCGGTACAGGTATGCCATATGCCTGGACAAGCTCCAGTGTTTCTTCACCACACTCGCCTGTTTTTTTCTCAAGCCATTTCTCAGCACGCGACTGGTCAATTCCCGCCGGCCTGATTATCTCTTCCTTCTTGCGCGTATTACCGGTGTGATATTTCATTTGCATGGCCATCACCCGAACCAGTTCTTCAGGGCTGTTAAATATTGGGAAATTTACTGCTTTTTTGACCTGTGACATGTATCCCGCTTCTCCAAGCAGGCATATTCCCAGGGGTTTGGCGGAAGACAGTATCGCTCCCCATGTTTCCTTTGAAAGATCGGCAAGAAACATCCTGTAAAAAACATTTTCACCATCAGGCATGTGTGGCCGCTGACTTACATATATTGCCCCATCAACCTTATCACTATGCATCACCGAGTATACAACATGGGCAGTCATATTGGGATCATATATGTCACCCATATCAAGGGGATTGGAAAAATTGATAACCCCGGCATTGGAAAAATTCTGAAGTCCTCTGTAAAAATCCTGCCCGGGATCTGCAAATTCGAAACCTTCGTTTTCACAAAGGTCAGCCGTCATTACGGCAAATCCTCCGGCGGGGCTCATTACCATAATACGTTTGCCTTTCATTGGGGGCATTTTAAAGGCTTTCACAAGGGCGAAGAAATCATGGTAGTTGTATATACGTATTATACCAGCCCGCTGGAAGGCGGAATCAATGATGTCCTCGTCATTGCTTACCGCGGCTGTATGGCTCATTGCCGCTTGTTTGCCTGCGGCAGTGGTATTGGATTTATATATTACAATGGGTTTGTCAATATTTTCAGCAGCCTCGATAAGTGCCCTTCCCCGTTGCAAACTTTCAAGGTACATGCAGATTATCTTCGTTTCGGGATCTTCACCATAATATTTGAGAAAATCAACCTCGTCCAGGTCAAGCTTGTTGCCAATGCTTACAAACTTTGCTATGCCGATGTTCTCGTCCATTATGACATTCCACATCATCACGCCCACGCCGCCACTCTGTGATATAATCGACATGCCTCCAATCGGGGGCCTGTACAGCGGTACAAAAGGCAGGCATAACCCGTTTGCGGCGTTTGCAACGGTGAGCCCGTTGGGTCCTACGAACCTGATGCCATATTTACGGGCTTTTTCAAGGGTAAGGTCAGCCAGTTTCTGTCCTTCTTCACTGTATTCAGAAAACCCACCACTGGGTATGGCCATCCATTTCACACCGGCTTTACCGCATTCTTCAACCATATCCGGGATATATTTTGCAGGTATCAATACGTATGCGAGATCGGGCACAACCGGTAATTCATCAACTTTTTTATACATTTTGATACCATCCACGTGTTCTTCGTCAGACCGTGGATTAACCCCGAATATTCGCCCCCGGTAACCCCAGCGCAGCATATTTTCAAGTGTAATACGTGGTATGTTATTTGGCTTAGATGACAAGCCAATTACTGCTACTGACCCGGGATAGAACAGATTTTGCATTGCAGACCTCACCATTTTTAATTTATATATTTAACCCATTTGATTAAATATTCAGGTGATATGCAACAAAATTTCCATGGTGATATCATTTAACCAAAACTTTTTTTATTTATAACCATACACTATTTTTCCGGAAAGCTCCAGATATCATTTAACCAGTATCATAATTCCAAAGAAACATTATATTTTTAATTAGTTATACATATTTTCATTGACAATATCATACTGTATTATTATAATAAATATAACACAATATGCTGCTATTTTTCTCATAACAGGGGAGGTCACATGAATTATAATAAGGAATACAGCAATAAGCTGGTTTCTCCTGAGGAATCAGTTAAGGTAGTCAATTCAGGGGATACCGTGGATTATGGTTTTTTTAACGGTAAACCGGTGATTCTTGACCAGGCACTGGCCGCCCGATCTGATGAACTCAGGGATGTAAGTATTTATACGGCTGTTTCCCTGACTCCTGTTCCCGAAGTTATAAAGTATCCCGGCAGTTTTAAGTACATGGACTGGCAATGGAGCAAGCTGACGAGGATACTTCACAGCCAGATGGAATCAGCGTATTACTGCCCCATACTATACCACAGGGCTCCCTTTTATTACAGAAAGCTTATTAACCAGGATCAAAACGAGAATATTACCAAAGGCTATCGTTCAATCTATTATAACGATCCAGAGAAAAGCGGTAAGGCAAAATGGATTGCCATGGTACAGGTTGGCCCTATGGATGAATCCGGTTTTTTTAACCTTGGACCGCAGAACTCTGAAACCTCTGCAAAAATTGAAGGGGCGGACGTGGTAATTGCGGAGGTAAACCCGAATATGCCCATATGCCTTGGGGGAAACGAAGAGGCTGTACACATATCACGCCTTGATTATATCGTTGAAGCACCCCCGGAACAGAATTTATACGCCGCACCACAGGTTCCGCCAACTGATATAGACAAGGAAATCGCGAAACATGTAATGCAGTACATATATGATGGTTGCTGTATACAGCTGGGTATAGGGGGCATGCCCAATATGGTTGGTTCACTTATTGCCCAATCTGACCTGAAAAACCTCGGAGGGCATACCGAGATGTTTGTCGACGCGTACGTGGATATGATAGAATCAGGAAAAATGAACGGTTCTCAAAAAAATATTGATCGTTTCAAATGTTCATATACTTTCGCAATCGGCTCCGAACGAATGTATGATTTCATGCACAATAACCCGGCACTGGCATCATATCCTGTTGATTATACCAATGACCCCAGGGTTATAGCCAACCTCGACAACATGGTGAGTATATGCAACGCCATACAGGTAGACCTGTTTTCACAGGTTAACGCGGAAAGTCTTGGCGCAGGCCAGGTATCTGGAAATGGCGGCATGTGGGATTTCGTGCTGGGGTCGCAGTGGTCACGAAATGGTAAAAGTTTCATCTGCCTGGCATCAACGTATACCGACTCTAATGGTGAATTGAGATCACGAATAACACCACAATTACCCCTTGGAACTGCCGTAACAATACCTCGACAGATGGTCGACTATATTGTTACCGAATACGGGGCTGTGAAGTTAACCGCTTGTCCCACGTGGATGCGTGCTGAAAAGATGATCAGTATCGCCCATCCTGATTTCAGGGATGATCTTATTAAAGAGGCAGAAGATATGAAAATCTGGCGTCGTTCAAACAAGATACCTATCTGATGTTTATATGACTATCCATGTCACACCGTCGAATTTGACATTCAATGTTTCAGGTATACCGTTTTCCACGTAGCTGAATGTCACTTTCGGCTTATGGGTGGTCATAAAATCCCATGCTTCCTGCACTGTTAAAATTTCAAACGCCCACCATACCGCGTTCTCTGCCAGGTAGTCGTTTATACACCCGGTCCATCCATATGGCTGTTCAGAAATGTCCATAGGCTCGACACCAGTATCCGTACCGGGAACATATACCTGCACCCAGTTACTGCGTTTCATTCTTCCAAAAAACCACTCAAGACGTTGAACATCAGTAGCCCACTTCCCCACGAGCTGGCCTTTTTTGCTGAAACAGAAAAACGAGTTGCCTGCTTCACCTGACAGATCAACCTGTTGTTGCACATACTCCCGAAGGGTTATCGTACTACGTGAAAGCATATCATTCCCACCTGTCCCGGGTACCATTCAGCATAGATCCCCTTGATACATGCTTACCAAATCTGTCCCTAAGGTCATCCAGAACTCTTTCAAATTTTTCGGTTTTAACTGATAGAATATTTTCTCCTTCAGTATCCTGGAAAAGATTCAGCTGTACCGACTCCCTGTCAAATTCGACCAGGTTTGATACCTTCACTCCAACCAGGCGCACCTTTCGAAATCCCCTTCCAAATGTTGTATACAAACTGGTTGCTTCATTTCTGATGGTATACATATCATCCGCGGGATTTTTGACAGTCTTACTTCTTGTATATGTTTCAAAACCCTCAAGCCTGATCTTAAGAGTAACTGTTCTGAATTTGTATTCACTTTTTCTTACACGCCTGGAAAGACGATCAGATATCTCGTGAATAGTGTGCAGTATAACTTCTTCATCAGGCATATCATGTTCGTAAGTAACTTCTTCGCTCATTGATTTGGTCACATGATCGGCCATCACGTTTCTCGGATCTATTCCGTTTGCCAGTTCCCAGAGATGTAGTCCAAGCTTGCCAAGTGTTTTGTTCAGTATTCGCTGATCAAGACCTGCCACATCTCCAATAGTATGGCATCCCATATCAGCAAGAAATTTTTGTGTCTTTTTACCGGCTCCCCATAAATACTTCACCGGTAGAGGGGATAAAAATGTTTTTTCTTCACCGGCGGGACACACAACAAGTCCATCAGGTTTATCAAGATCAGATGATATCTTGGCAATGGACTTGCATGTTGCGATACCCACGCTTGCGGTGAGTTTCGTGGCATCGGTTACAGCTTTTTTTATACTTTTTCCCAGTTCAAAGGGTGTTCCAAATAGTTTCTCTGTACCTGTACAGTCTAAAAAGGCTTCATCAACACTTACTGGTTCAATATATGGGGAAAAATTGTAAAATATTTTCATGATTATAGCGGATACCTCGGAATATCTTCTCATTCTTGGCCTTGTGAATATTCCGTGGGGACATTTTCGGTAAGCCTGCGAGATTGGCATGGCTGAATGTATTCCGTATCTGCGTGCCTCGTAGCTTGCAGCTGATACCACCCCTCTCCCATGCCCGTCTTTGGGATCGGCACCAACTATAACCGGCCTGTTTCTATATAAAGGATTGTCAAGTTGCTCAATGGAAGCGAAAAACGCGTCCATATCAACATGTACTATTATTCTGTTTCGGGTATTTTTCATATCCTGCCATAAAAAAGACTATCATTATAATCACTAAACATATGATAGCATATATATGCAGTCAACAATTTTTTAAGGCAGGTTTTCTTCTACGATGGAGATAAAGTCTGTAAAAAATTTATAATAATCACTTACGTCTTTAGCCGGGAACCTGAAACCAATTGCACCCTCATGCCCTCCACCATTTTCAATTTCAAAAATATCAATAACTCTGCGCAGATCAAATTTCTTGTAATTGTGACTTCTTCTCATTCTGCACTGAATAAGGCTGGAATCCCTGACAATATCCCTGTACACTACCAGGCTGACCTTGCCACTCTTTTCGGCCAGCTCATCCGCAACAGAACGTAGAACCGAAACAATAACATCATGGTCATACATATCAACAAGGTATTTCATCTCGTTATCAAGAAGCAGTATATATCCTACCGAGTCTGTATATTGCTGCTTTTTCATAATATACTTGAAGCATTGTTCTTCTGACTCAGAGAGATGCTGAAGCTCATTGTATATCTGTTCCATATCTGTAAAATTTGTTTCTTTAACCGTTACCGCCGACAATATATCGCCATACATGTGGCTGAACAGCCTGTACATCCTTTTTTCACGTGGTGATTTCAGGTATTTGCCCATCTGTGAATCACCAATTATACCGGTAAGCACTGCAAGAACCAGGTTACGGGACAAGGGGTCAAGTATAGTATACTTGCTGAGTATGTCCCGTTTGCCTCTTAATTTTAACGCAATCTGGCCAACCAGTTCACTGGCTGATGATGCCTCGGTTACAAGGCAATACCCTCTGTCACCGCTATAGCTGCTGTCGGCACCGATATGGTGATCAATCTCTATCTTCAACAGGTTATCATTAGACATAAGGGTGTCAATTTTTTTGGTACTTTTAATCATGGCTGTTTTCGGGGTATCACATATAACAATTGTATCGATATCATCGGGAATATTTTTGTCAGAATATTCAACATCTATCATGTTATACCGTGCTATGTTCACAAGGTATTGATAATTTTGGGGTATTGTGTTTGATGTATATATACTGACAGATTTATCAAATTTCTTTACAAGCAACGCGAAGGCAACCATTGACGCAATACAATCTTCATCTGGATTAGTGTGGCCAAGCATTAAAAAACTGTTTCTTGACACTATGGCATTGATAATATTATTTATTACCTGGTTTTTCTCAAAAATTCTGTTGATATTTTCTTTTTTCATGATTTACTATTTATTTTTTATTGCTTTATAATCGATTTTACTGGTATAAGCTCTTGATTGTATATTCATGAATATCATAAGTCAAATTTAAATCCATAGTTTGATTAATTTTTTTTACAGGTTGTTAGTTAACTGATATGAATATTGTTATCGCGGGTGCAGGAAGTGTTGGTTTTCATATAGCCAGCCAGATGATAGATGAGAAAAAGGATGTAACCCTTATTGACCGTGATCCTGCCAGGGCAAGTTATGCCGACAGTCACCTGGACTGCCTTGTAATCAACGAAGAGGTCAGCAACTCGGATGTATTGAGAAAGGCAGGTATAGAAAAGGCTGATTTTTTTATCAGTGTTACTGATTCAGACGAGGTCAACATGATCGCCTGCGGTATTGTCAACAGTGAATTCGATGTCTCTACCAAGATCGCCAGGGTTCGCAATCTTGATTACTCCAGCCTGGGTATCATGAAAGAAGCATTCCTGGGAATAAACCTCATAGTTAATCCAGAGATTGAAGCATCAAGGGTAATATCTCAAACCGTTTCATTCGGTGCCATGAGCGATGTGGCCCTTTTTGAGAAGACTGACGTACAGCTACGAAATCTTTTCATCGATGGTAATTCAATTCTGAAAAACAAATCACTGAAAGAGATAAAGAAGACTCTCGACGAAGAATTTCTCATTGCCGGCATTACCAGGCGTGATTTCGTTATTATCCCCTCGGGAGACACCATAGTTGAAGAAAATGATAAGGTTCATATTGCCGCAAGCCAGCAAAACATGGAAAAAGTTTTTGCTAAAACCGGAAAATCTACCGTGCCAATTAAACGTGTGCTCCTTGTTGGAGGAGGACGGATAAGCACCCTCGTTGCTCGGGATCTTCTTCGTAAGGGCTACACGGTTAAGCTTATCGATCATGATTATGAACGATGCAAACATCTTTCAGAAATTATCCCGGACGCGTTGATCATCAATGCCGACATCTCAGACGAAGGTGTATTTGATGAAGAACGGCTTTTTGACAACGATCTAATAATATCCGCAACCGCCAACCAGGAGCTGAACATAATATCATCGATATATGCCAAGTCACTGGGAGTCAGCCGTGCAATTGCGGTAGTAAGCAAAAAAAACTATCTTGCTATTGCTACAGAACTTGGAATTGATGCCACCATCAACCCCAAAAGCAGTACTGCTGATTTTATTATCAAGTATATACGGGGAAGCAACATTGAAAGCGTCCATAGCATTTTCGATGGACGTGCCGAGGTTATTGAAATAAACATCAATGGGAATAGAAACGTTACCGGCTTGCCCCTGAAGGACCTGTTAATGCCTGATAATTCTCTCATTGTATCTGTTACAAGAAATTTCAAGACAATAATTCCCGATGGAAATTTCACATTAGCGGATGGGGACAGTGTTCTTGTTATCACAGATAAAAAATCCATCAATAACACTTTAAAACTTTTTTCCAAACAAAAATGAATATAATACTGGTTACGAAAATTATCGCGTTTTTGATATTGATTATCGCGTGCTTCATGATTGTACCGACTATTATCGCCTACATCAATAATGAAACCGCGGAATTCAACAGTTTCGTTTCAACAGAGATTTTCATGATACTGCTTTCCCTTTCCATTCTTCTTATATTTAGAAAATATCGCACAAAAAATATGTCCGCCAGGGACGGGTTTCTGTTTGTAACACTCAGCTGGATTACTGCTTCATTATTTGGCGCATTGCCCTTTTACCTTTCAGGAGCCATACCCGAATTTACGGACGCTTTTTTTGAAACCATTTCAGGTTTCTCAACTACCGGTGCATCCATACTCACCAGCATCGAAACACTGCCCCGTTCCATGCTTTTCTGGAGATCACTCACACACTGGTTAGGCGGCATGGGTATCGTTGTAATGACCGTTGCCATACTGCCCCTTCTGGGTATCGGTGGACTTCAGCTTATTAAGGCTGAAGCGCCCGGCCCAACTGTTGATAAATTAACACCAAGGATCACCGAGACCGCAAAACTGCTATGGATTATTTACGTAGGATTCACCATTGCCGAGACACTGCTTCTAATGATAGGCGGCCTTGATCTTTTTGACGCGTTAACCCATACCTTCGGTACTCTTGCGACAGGAGGTTTTTCACCAAAGAATACAAGCGTGGGGAATTATGATTCTGCTTATATTGACGGGGTTATCACTTTTTTCATGATACTTGCCGGTATTAATTTCGCTTTACATTATCGCATTCTTTCCGGTAACATCAAATCCGTATTCGCGGATACCGAACTCAAGGCATATCTGTCAATATTTATTATTGCTACATTCATTATAGCTCTTTCGCTGCATGGTTCCTCTTACACATCAATAGGAACCTGTATCAGGTATGCCAGCTTCCAGGCCGCCTCCATCCTGACGACAACAGGTTATGCTACCGCCGACTTTGAACAATGGCCGTATATGGCTCAGGCCGTACTTTTTATTCTCATGTTCGTGGGAGGGTGTTCCGGTTCAACAGGCGGCGGCATAAAGGTTATACGTATCGTTACCCTGTTTAAGCAGGGATTCAACGAAATGAAATATCTTGTACATCCACGTGGTATTTTCGCACTTCGGATCAGCGGGAAAACCGTTCGTAAACAGATAGTATATGCCATATCGGGATTTTTCTTTCTCTATATTGCCATGCTGTTACTGGTTACATTTGTTGTTGCCACTTCAGGCCAGGATATTGTCACTTCAATTTCCGTAGCCCTGGCAACAGTGGGAAATATCGGACCCGGGTTCGGAAATATCGGACCTGCCGAAAACTACGCGTTTTTAACAGCACCGGTAAAGTGGTTCCTTTCATTTGCCATGCTTGTCGGACGACTGGAACTGTATACAGTTCTTGTTCTATTTACCCCCACATTCTGGAAAAGATGATATCCCTGTCAACTGAAAAGATCATCGATCTGCAGTTCTTTCATCTTTTCAGGAGTTGGCCCACCTGTAATCCTGTTCCATCCTGTTATGGCAAATAATTCAGATGTCAGTTTCTCGTTATCAACAGTTACTCCCTTAATTGGGCCTTTTGTCAGGGGTGGATTGCCAAGAGGTCTGCCAATAAGCTTTTGATCATCAACCAGTATTCCTTCACGAACATTAAAAGCCTTTCGTATATTCAAAATTCTTTCACCAATTTTGAGATAGTCATCCGCGTCAAAGTTCCAGCCGGTTGCTGCATTCAGATATTCTACTATGGGATAATTGCTTGTTAATGCACCGAATATACATACACCGCTTCCATTGATAATCTGCGTATAGAAGCTTGTGGCCGCGTATAATCGCACCTTCTTCGCGTCTTTTCCCTTTCCATCTTTATACATCTTCTTTGCAGCTGGAAATTTTTTCTTCGTGCCAAATACACCACTGTACAGGTATGAAGATATGGTATGTCTGCCCGGTGTAGGCTCATGCTGGTAGGCCACAGCAAATCCCTGGTCAAGTCGGGAATCATGCATGGGCAGCTCCTGTCCTCCCGCGTGAATGGCATATTGCTCTGACCCTTTGCCTATCTTAGCGGCTGCCACCTTTACACCATCAGCAAGCAGGTCTCCGATACCTTTTCTTTCGATAATCATTCCGGTAAGTTTAAGTATACTTTGCGTATCCCCCCACTTGAGAGTCAGTCCGCCAGTATCATTTTCGGTAAGTATACCGTTTTCAAAACACTCTATCGCGTAGGCAACCGCACCACCTGTAGAGATGGTATCAATACCCGCCCTGTTACAGAGCTCATTTATTTCAATTATTGTATCCAGTTCATCATGCAGTAAAAGCCCTCCGAAGGCACCGAGTGTTTCATACTCCGGCTTGTGTCCCTCGGTTCCCTGGTATTTCCCTTTCTTGATATCAATGATTCCCCCGCAACCCAGTGGACATGCCTGGCAGGCGTAGCGTTTTTTCTGGTAGGCAACAACCGCATCGTCGGAATTCTTCGCCGCGCTTTCAATTGTATAATCAGTGTACCCAACGCCACCCCAGTTCTTAATGGGCATGTCACCGGTCATGGCAGAATACACGGTAAGTCCTGATGTTCCGAATTTTTTATATACTTCCCGAACAAGGGAGGGTTCGGCAGGTACCGCCACCCCTGTCCTCGCGATAACCTGGCTGAGAAAGTTCATGACCTTTACGGTGAGCCTGTCCTGTGCCTTTGATTTTTTATATTCCCTGAGATAATTCCTGTTAACAGTTTTCATTTTGTCCGTATCATGAACTTCTGTTTTTTTATTTCCGGTGGCTACCACGGCTTTCAAATTTTTACTGCCCATCACCGCCCCAAGCCCTGAACGGGCGGCGATTCTACCCGCGTCGTTGACGATGCCCGATATCAGTGAAAGCTTTTCACCGGACATTCCAATACATGCCACCTGTATCTTTTTGTCCCCCAGCTCTTCTTTGATCAGTTCTTCTGTTTCAACCGCATCCTTTCCCCACAGTGACCGGGCGTCTTTAAATCTTATCTCATTCTCGTCTATTATTACGTATACCGGGTTATCTGACTTGCCGGTAAAGAACACCGCGTCATATCCGGAACGTTTGAGTTTTTGCGAAAAAAAGCCACCGCAATTCGCATCCCCCCACCCACCCGTGAGGGGTGATTTTCCAACAACCATGAACCTGCCCGAAAAGAAAGCGCCCGTATCAGTGAGAAGACCTGAGCAAAAACCGAGATAACTGTCCGGTGAGAGAGGATCAACCCCCGCTTTCTGCCGCATGGTTATGACGGCAGCCCCCAGTCCGTATCCTGAAAGGTATTTGCGGTAAAAAGCGTCACCCGGTTCTATTGTTTCGGTTTTCCTGCTTGTCAGGTCGACTATACAGTATTTTCCGGTATATCCTGCTGACATAATCTCCTCCCTGTATCTCTTCGTGGTATCCTGGAATGAAAAGATTTCATTTGATGACGTATTGTTGTATGTCATTATGGCAAAGTCAAGTAGAATTATTCGCCGAAAAGTCATCTATTTCTATTTTGGATTTTTAGATGGATCTCCCGGTAAGGATGTGGATGTTTCATTTGAATGTAGAGGGCAATAATGACCCCGGGAAACTTTTACAATGCCTTCGGTACAGGTTTGATATATCTCATCTTCTCCCTGTATTTCAGAACCGCATACAGAGCAGTATTTCTTTATTGTGATTGCCATTTTATGGATTTACTTTTTACCGGTAGCCTTCGTATCTTTTGTTACAGACTCAAATATTTTACCGCCACCTTCTTTTATAGTCTGTACAGCTGAAACACCCTGCTGAACAAATTCATCTCTTGATGAAGGTACGCGCTGCCCCGTATACGTGAGGTATCCCACGTATATAACCATAAGCACTGTAAATACCGCAACTACCTTGATGAGTTCTTTTATGATGAAGTACAATAACGCGAAAACTAAAACAGCAGCAATAACACTCAATATTAAATGGGTTGTTGTCATGGATAATCCCCGCAATGAAATATACACACCTGCTGTTCTATTTATCGGCAGGGTACCTTTGAACTTTCATATTTTCACTGGCAGGTTCATCATGTCACTTGTTTTTTTTTCTATTCTTATTTTCCGGGTATATATTGTCACCCTCTTCAATCTCGTACTTCTTTGGTTTTTTCTTTGTTTTATCACGACGTGATATACTGCCATATATCAGCCCCACGATAAAACCGGTAAAAAGAACCCCGTAGATAAGAAGTATAAGCGGCAATGAAAACTGCCAGACCAGTATTTCAAGTTGCACGCTGCCTGTATTCTGGGCGGATAGTATTACTACCACCCCGACTATTATAAGAATTATTATTGATTTTGCTCTCATACAGTATATATACCTGTTTCCTTGATTATCGATTATATTTTAAATGATTTTTTTATCACAGTCGATCATTTTTTTATATTATCTACATAACTAAGCTTGAAAATGATACTGTACAGTTCATCGGATATTCACTGTTGACATGCAACCAGGTGTCTCATACAATTATATACCACTATACCATACACAGGAGTTGGGTATGAACCTGGGAATTGAAGGGAAAACAGCGGTAGTTACCGCTTCAAGCAGGGGGCTTGGCCGGGCAGTTGCCGATTCGCTGGCGGCAGAAGGAGTAAATCTTGCCATATGCGCGAGAAACAAAGAACAATTATCGCGCACAGCTGATGAGATAAAGAAAAAGTACAAAGTGGAAGTTTTTCATAAACCGTGTAATGTAATGAACGCGGATGAAGTTGAATCATTTACCCGTGAGGTTGTCAATAACTTCGAAACGGTTCATATCCTGTTTGCCAACGCGGGGGGACCTCCTGCAGGTTCAGTTGATACTATCGGGATACAAGATTTTGAAGAGGCCCTGCAATTAAATTGTTTAAGCACCATCAGGCTCGTGTATTCCTTCATACCTTTTATGAAATCTCAAAAATGGGGACGAATTATCGCCTCTACCTCCGTCACCGTGAAGCAGCCAATGGAAAACCTTGCTCTCTCCAACGTATCCAGGGCTGGTGTTATTCCTTTTATCAAGGGTATTGCTGATGAATACGGTCATCTGAATATTACCGCTAACTCACTGGCTCCCGGCTATATAATGACTGACAGGGTAAAAGATCTGCTTGAGGACAGGATGTCACGGGAAGGGATTAGTTTCGAAGAGGAACTGCAGCAACTTGTTTCCAGGATTCCAGCCGGCAGGGCGGGAAAACCCGAAGAATTCGGCGCCCTTGCAGCTTTTCTGTCATCAGAACACGCGGGATTCATTAACGGGACAACCATGCTCATTGACGGGGGAATGTACCGTGGAATTATGTAGTTAATTTTCTCTCATTCCGGATTTCAGGTAATTGAACAGCTGATATATAAATGGCACCGGGTTAATTTCCCTTAAGCTCTATCCCCACCGGGCAGTGGTCTGATCCCATTACGTGATCCTGTATAAACGCGTCAGTTACACTATCCCGAAGGGAATTGCTGACAAAAAAATAATCAATTCTCCAGCCGACATTTCGTTCTCTTGCCCGTGTCTTGTAATCCCACCATGAATAATTACCAGCTTCGCTGTTAAATAGCCGGAAAGTATCTATAAAGCCCTGGCTGATAAACCTGTCTATCCATTCCCTCTCTTCTGGAAGAAAACCGGATGTATTCTCGTTTGCTTTTGGCCGTGCCAGGTCTATTTCTGTATGTGCTGTATTTACATCACCGCATATTACGATATTATGACCATCTTTCATCTTTTCGCTGGCATGTGTAAGAAAAGCATCGTAAAAGTCCATCTTGTAATCAAGACGCTCTTTAGATGCTTTCCCATTGGGGAAATATATATTGTACAGAATAAAATCATCGAAGTAGAGCAGAAGTGTTCTTCCTTCACTGTCAAAACGTGGAACACCCAGGCCATACTCAACCTGCACTGGTTCACGCCTGGTGAACGCTGCCACACCACTGTATCCTTTCTTCTCGGCCTCCGAGAAATATGAATGATATCCATTTTTTTCTATTATTTCAGGGGGCACCTGTTCCTTTGCGGCTTTTATTTCCTGAAAACAGAAGATATCGGCTTTCTCGTTCTGAAGCCATTCCATCAGGCCTTTTTTGTATACAGCACGAATACCATTGACATTCCATGATAGAATTTTCATGTACGTCCGCTCCATTATATCATTTTACTAACTCATTTTTTTACAGGTTTTTCCAGTTCAACTTCAATTACATAGCCTTCTTTCAAAACAGAAATCAGTGCCATTGATGGTATTTTTACAATATTGAGACTACCCATCTTTATTACCGGCAAATCTTCACGTGTAGTTCCCTTTTCTTCATTAACCACCAGGGTTACCCTTTCAGGCTTAACCGTTTGTGGAAAAGCAAGTGTAATTGAAAATAATGAAGATATGACGTTTTTTGCCATCTGCTGCATCTGGATTTTCTGCTTCGACTGGGGATCATCCATGTTCACGTCCTCAGGTAATGATTCATCCTCAGGGAAAGTAAAAATGATCTTATCAGAAGTATACTTAAGGGCGGGAAGACCGAAAAAGTTTGTCTTCTCCTTGTTCTTATCCGGTGCAACCATTAATTGAATTGGGATCTCTTTTTTGTTACTCACTTCAAACTCAAGGTTCAGCTGGGTACGGCTTACCTTCTCCTGTCCATATGAATGATCAAACAGGTCAAATTTTGTTACCTTTGCCCCGTGTTTATCCAGGTTCTTTTTAAGCTCCTCGAAATCCGCCTTCATATCTTTTTGCTCTGTCTTCTTCTTGCCTTCTCCCCAGAACCAGAATATAAAATTCAGATCGACCTTTAATGTTTCTTCATTTACCGGTGTCAGAAACACGAAACTGTCTATCTGGGCGAAACATCCGGAGAACATGAATATAATCACGGCACACAAAATGGGTATAAATTTATTGTTCATGGAAACACCCCGTATAATTATTAGTATTGAATTATATTCTATAACGAACTGTCATTCTTTTACAGTATAATTATTCACTATATAATTATACATGGTAAGAAGGGCAGTATCAAGGGGGCCATCAATAGAAGTATCTTTGATCACATCTTCCCTGTGACGGCCGAACCAGGCATATAAACGCCGTGCACCGTCCTTCATGCTGGCGGCATGATGACAGAGTTTCACCATTTCGCGCATTTCTTTGAGACTGAAGAAGTTTCTTGCACCGTTTATCACGAATATAAAATGACTGTTATCATCAGCCTCTTTCACTTCAAGCTTATCTTTGCTGACCCCAGCTTTTTTCGCGGCAATGGCTTTCACATCCAACTGTTCATATTCCTTTGAAAGCTCCTGAACTTTCAATCGCTTACGAAGAACCTGTGCCTGCTGTACCAGAAATGCAAGGCTTTCAAGGTCTAAATCCTCCGCATATTCTTTTAACGCGTTCCTCAGTTTCTGCTCATCACTATCTTCTTTCTTTGATGTTTCTTTCTTCACTGAAACTTTCTCTTTACCGGTTTTTTTAGCTGTGCTTTTCTTTTTTGATCCGGTTGATTTTTTCTTTTCTGCCATACCAGCTTACCTCCACCTTCTTTTGGTTTTACAAAATTTTTATCTTTCCCGAAACATCCATTGCAGGTACCTCTTTATCTCTTCATGTTTCAAACCATATCCCAGGTAATGGCCGTCCACCCATATCTCGAAATGAAGATGCATCCCGTAATCTTTCCCCTCTGCCTCTCCATACAGGCCCGAATTTCCAATCCATCCTATTCTCTCACCCCTGCGCACCCGTGTTCCTTCCTTAATAGAGCTATCCAGCCTTGAAAGATGATTATACGCGGATAGCACCCCGTTACCATGATCAATCCATACCTGTATGCCCCCAAAAGAACGTTTTACAAAGGTACGGACATTATTACTGTAAAACTGCGACTGGCGTTTCCACTCTTCCGGTGTCATTGGCTCATAATCACGGTCAGCACGGACAACAGTTCCCGGTGCTATTGATATCACAGGGGTTGTCTTATCTACCTTTATTGGCTTATATGTATCAGGATCATGGTAATAGTATACATCAAGCCCCACGTGTCGTCCACCCCTGTATTCCCTCGGTGCGTTGGGATAAGACCTTCTACTTTCAGGAAAAAGCCCGTTCTTTACAGGAAAACACAGGTTATACAATCGTTCATCGAAATATTTCAGTTTCTGACTTCCGGCATAGACCTCCACTTCGGCAAGGGAAGCATGGGAATCTATCATGGCGTCATTGGGAATAAGGATACGAAATGTGCTGGCGTCCACTCCTCCAAGTGATACCCTGACCCTGTCGTGATATTCAGTACCTGATTTCCATGGCATATACCACAATTTCTTTTTTTCCGCCAGCACAACCTTTTTAAAATCAAACCATTCTCCCCGGTACATGAACTGGAGAATAAAATACCTGATGGTATGAAAACCATCCTTTTTGCCTGGATATACTACCAGGTGAGTCATTATTCTCTTGATAACATAATCAACCTCGAACCACTGAGGAGAATCGGATTTTTCAGATATCCATGCAGTACTGGTATCACTGTCCATGGCAAAACTACCCTCATGGTTGCGACTGAAATTACTGCTTGTATTGTAATAAATCTTTAACTCTGTATTGTTACCGCTGATAAGGTAATTCTTACCACTGGTGCTCCGATGAGGTACCGTATACGCGGTACACATGGTACAAATTACAAGCAATACTATAACCCGTATAATTAAATTTTTCATTTTACCCCATATATTATACATAATTCGTAATTACTCAGCTGTCATATTGAATAATCAAAATTATTATAAAATGAATAATAATTCAGCATCTCCCTCCGCCTTCGGCGGCGGGGAGAGATGTTCCAATTCCTTCCCATTATGAAGCAAATTATCGATATTTTTGTCATAGCTGAGTAGTTACCATAATTCAATAATTTGCATGCGAGATAAAATCTCTATAATACTAATACAGTATACAATAGTATCTTGTCCATGATAATTTCATCACTTTCAATCAGGTTTCATCCAACTAAAAATTATTGTGGACTTTTTACGGCATTTTTTATAGAATCTGCTTCTTGTTATACATATTACATAATACAAATCATACGGGGGTACGCATGTCATTACACGGTGAAAATTCTCACAATGAAATGAAGCTTGAACGCACCATCGGCCTTCCCGGAGGTGTTGCCCTTGTCATCGGCGGTGTCATCGGTATGGGCATTTACGCCCTGATCGCCGCGGTGAGTGCCCAGGCAGGTTCAGCCCTGTGGCTTGCCTTTCTCATCGCCATCATTATATCAATTATCGGTGTTCTTCCCATTGTGCAAATCGCAAGCGCCCTGCCCCGTGCGGGGGCCGGCTACCTGTATACCAGCAGACTGCTTAACCCGTACCTTGGTTCACTGACCTCCTACCTGGCCATCCTGGGAGGAGCAAGCTCAACCGCCATGGTGGCCCTGGGGGTTGCCCAGTATATCGGCCCATACCTGCCCATTGCCATACCCGAGCTTGGCATAGCCATAATCTTACCCATCCTGTTCTTCTTTCTCTACCTTTTCGGTCTCAGGCTGGCGGCATCTTTGCAGGTAATACTTGCCATTCACCTTGTCATCGCCTTAATTATATACGCCATTTGCGGAACAATCAGCCAGGGAATAGAGATGTCCTTTACCCTTCCCCAGGGTGTGGGAGGGTTCATCATGGCCATAATACTGTCATACAGTGTGTGCATGGGCTTCCAGGTAATCGCTGAAATGGGTGAAGAGATGCATAACGCCCGCAAGAACATACCCCTGTCACTTCTGATTGGCGGATCCATTGTGCTTGTCATATACATACTGGTTGGCAGCGTTTTTGTAAAATCTGTCCCATATAACTTCGAAGCTATAAAAGCCATGAAGGCTCCCCTCATGGAATCCGGTTCTCTCTTTCTGCCCGCCTGGTTCGTGGTTGTTCTCAGCGCGGGAGCCATAAGCGCCGGCCTCACCTCATTCAACGCCGGTGCCATCGCCCTGCCCCGTGAACTATTCTCACAGGCCCGGGACAGGCTTGTTCCAGCCTTTCTTGGCAGGGTACACAAAAGCGGATCCCCCATTAACGCGGTGGCAGCATTTTTTATATTCGTTATTCTTCTGCTCTTACTTGGCCAAAGCATTGATTTCTATGGAGTAGTGACCGCCGTGGGGATACTCTTTATGACTTCACTCCTGGCAATCGCTGCCATCAGGCTTCCGGCAAGATTTCCTGACAGGTACGCATCCTCATATTTCAGGCTTTCAAAGATTACCCTGGTAATCGTTGCCGTCATTGCCGTTCTTTCAAGTCTTGGTTTCATGTTTATCGTGTTAACTGAACTTCCCGTAGTGGCGTATATTTACATTGGTTGCTGCATACTGGTAACGGCTTATTATTTCATGAGAGTCAGGTGGCTTGAGAAACAGGGTATTGATTTCAAGGCCCAGATGAAAGAGATGCCGGGGTTTGACGAGGAAATCGTATGATACCCTTAGCCGGTCAATATGAACGATACCGGTCTATCTTCAAAAAGGAAGCCATGCCCCTTGCCTTTGTAGACCTGGATAACTTTGACCGCAACATTGAATACATTGCCTCAACACAGCAGAACACGGGAAAAAGCATACGTATACATTCCAAGTCGCTACGTTGTGTTGATCTTATGAAACGCATATTCCGCAGGGGAGGAGATCAGTTTAAAGGCATTATGACCTTTACCATGGAGGAAACCGCCTATCTTGCTGAAAAGGGGCTCAATGATTTTATTGTTGCCTACCCCACTGTACAACCCCCTGACATGAAAACATTCGTGGAACTTACCAGGAAAAAGAAGAAAGTATCCCTGATGATCGATTCCATTGAACATCTGAAAATACTGTCTGAAGCTGGTAAAAGTCATAAGGTTACACTCAGCGCCTGTCTTGAAGTGGATACGGCCTATAAGCCCATGAACCTGCCGCTTTACCTGGGTGTCCGCCGCAGCCCGGTGCGTACCGTGCAGGATGCCGTTGAGATAGCACGGGCGTCGCTGGAAATGCCGGGAGTGAAGATAAACGCTATCATGGGTTACGAGGGACATATTGCCGGTCCAAATGATAACCTTCCCCATAAATGGTTCATGAACTCGGTTATCAGGCTTCTGAAAAACCGATCAATCAACGAGTTCACCCCCCGGCGTATCAACATAGCAGAAATGTTTACCAGCGAGGGTATTCAGCTTGAGATCGTTAACGGGGGCGGCAGCGGCAGCCTGGTGTCCACGGGCAGGGATCCCTCGGTGACCGAGGTTACGGCAGGTTCAGGTTTTTACGCCCCCGGACTATTCTGGCATTACAGGGAAGTTGATTTCATACCATCAGCCTTTTATGCCATCCAGGTAGTCCGCAAACCGTCAGAAGGTATGGTAACCTGTCTGGGTGGGGGCTACAAGGCATCCGGGCCCACAGGTGATGACAAGCAGCCTGTTCCCGTATATCCCGAAGGTTTAAAGCTCCTTCCCCTTGAGGGCGGCGGCGAGGTGCAGACACCGCTGGTATTGCCAAAAGACTGTCCTGAACTGAACCTGGGCGACCCGGTATTTTTTCAGCACGCGAAGGCGGGAGAGATATGCGAACGGTTCAATTACTTTTACCTGGTAGACAAAACCGGCATCGTGAAAAAAGTAAACACCTACAGGGGTGACGGAAAGGCTTTTCTTTAAAACTGTTCGCTACTCACCTTCCTTGCTTATAAATATTACTTTACAAAAATTAATATTAAGTTCCATTTGATATATCAAGTTTAATATCAGGAAGTACAGGTTAATTAACATGCAGAAGTTAATTAAAGAAAGATTAGAGGATCTCAAGGATTTATGTATAAAATATAATGTACAGACCATGTATATCTTTGGTTCAGCCTGCACTGAAAACTTTAACGAAAACAGCGACATAGATATTTTGATTTCTTTTAAAGATATTTCAATTGAAGAATATACGGATAATTATTTTGAACTTCATTATCAATTAGAAAAATTATTTAAGCGAAGAATTGATCTTATGACTGAAAGGTCAATTGATAATCCATATCTAATTGATAGTATTGAAAAAACAAAGGAATTAGTGTATGCAGCATAATATCAAAAAATATTTATTTGATATTAAAGTTTCAATTGATTCAATATACGAATACCTGGGAAATGAAAGAAATTTTGATAAATACCTTGAAAACAAATTATTA
>CAZAOK010000047.1:0-1941 GCA_964486725.1 uncultured Leptospiraceae bacterium | reverse complement strand
AAATTATTAGATTAAGGTCATCGTCCTGGATAAACCTGATCATACCAGCCAATAAAGAAATCAGGCTCTTTCCTTGCTGCACACTTCTCTGACAATCTTTCCGTGACCGCATTTATCTCTTTAGATTGCAGTGTACGTGCATTTTCAGGACACTGTTTTATACACGCACAGCATATAATACATTTATCCGGATTTTGACTATAATCATCCGGATCTATTGCATCCACCGGGCATGCTTCCACGCAAATATCACAGGCTGTACACAATTCACTGTTTACGGGAATATTCACAGGCGGAAACTGCAGTCTTTCCCTGTATGGCCTGTTACCGGGTATTTCAGGCCCTTTGGGGATAGGATTCCCATGCTCACCATCAAACATGGCTGCAATTCTTCTAGCAAATTCACCGGCCATCTCCATGTCGGAATGATCCGGTCGGTCCATGGCTATGGGTGCATCATCCCGAGAAAAAGAATGCTCCCCAATAAAAGCGCCGGCTGCAATAATCTGAAACCCTGCATCCTTCATCAAATCTGAAAGTTCAAGGAGGGCATCATCATAGTCCCTGTTCCCGTACACAACCACCGGAACTGCAGGTGTGCCATGACCCTTTATCCTGTTAAGAAAAGGAATAACCGTTTGGGGTATTCTTCCCGCGTAAACCGGCATCCCTATTATGACCAGGTCATCTTGATCAAATGTATATGATCTTTCGCGATTTTCCCTTGAAGTTATATCAATGCCGGAATATCCGTTACCGGCAATTTCAGACGCTATGGTATATACGATGGTTCGGGTTGTACGTGTTGGTGAAAAGAAGATCACCTTTACATCTCTTTTCATGTTAACCTTCGATAAAATGTATCATTTCTGAAATAGTACTATTCACGGGAACTTCCACGTTATTCTCTTTCGCAAGGGCAACCACCGCACCGTTCATGGCGTTAATCTCGGTTCGTCTTCCTGCCCGGATGTCCTGCAGCATTGAGGACTGGTGTTCTGCCGTCGCCGGGACAAGGGTGTTGTAGAACACCTCCCGGTATTCATCGGCTGATTTCCAGTGGGTTGAGAATCCCGCGGCCCTCATAACATGAAATATCTCGTCAAAAATGGAATCCATTATATGGCGTGAATGTTTTGAAGCGGCAAGCCGTTCGTATTTCACGTTGAACATGGCACCCAGTGGATTCAGGGCGCAATTGTAGAGCATCTTCGCCCAGAGATCTCTTTCAATGGTATCAGTAGTGATACACGAAAGGCCACCCGCAGTGAGGGCTTCACACAGGGGAAGAAGGATATCCGATGATACCCCGAAAAGACTTCCCGCATGCACGTCATCAGCGTGAACAGTGATATCCACGTGATGCGGGGCCGGCTTCATAAACCCTGTCATAACCCGTGCGTTGAAGATACGATCTTTTTTAAAATATTCGACGAATGCCTCGGCATTACCCCAGCCGTTCTGGAAAAGCACAATGGGAGTATTCTCTCCCACAATATCCTGCCATGTATGCAGTGCCTCGGCTGTGGCTGAAGACATGAAAGACTTTATACATATGAGTATGTAATCATATTTCTGTAATGGTATATTTTCGATATCAGCGAAGGCCTTAAAGGAATCGGGGGAAACTGTATGTTCCCCCAGGATACCTGTTTGTAAAATTCCCCGTGACCGAAGTTCATGAGCCGTTTCCGGCAGATCAATTATTGTAACCTGTTCTCCGTTGTTCACAAGGCTCACTGCTACACCAAGGCCCACCGCGCCGCCGCCGTAAATAAGAATATTCATATAATTCCCCAGCAGGTAAAGTATTGAGATTTTTCACATATTCTACATGATGATTGTTTTGTATCAAGCAGTTTATTCAGGGGAACAACTACCTGCCTGGGGGGTGAATTAAATATCGGGTAATAATATGAATTTCAATGTCAATTTTGAATG
>CAZAOK010000046.1:0-28527 GCA_964486725.1 uncultured Leptospiraceae bacterium | reverse complement strand
TAATAGTTGAGTAGTAACGATTATTATTCAAATTACAGCTGAGTAATTACGAAAAAATATAAACGGATCTTAACATTAAAAATATAATTGACTATTATTATATCATTCAATTAGAATCTTATTGTCTGATATCATCTAAATAGAATTTGTTCTTTATTAATTATTGTAAAATTAATGACGGTGTTAAGAGGTAGGATATGATAGAGCTTCAGGACAAGGGTAACGATCTTTACGTGATAAAGATTAATATGCAGGAAGTTCATACACTTGATGTGCCTGACCTGAAGGAGAAGCTTCAGCAGGCGATTGTAAGCAAGGGAATAAAAAAAATGGTAATCGATCTTTCTGATGTTAAGATGATAACCAGTTCCGGCATCGGAATATTCCTGAACATTAATCAGAGTCTTAAATCACAGCTCAGGCTGGCTTCTCCCAACCAGGAGGTTCAGCGCGTTCTTGAGTTGACAAAGGTTACATCAATGATAAAGGTCTTTGATACAGTGGATGCGGCCATAAATAGTTTTTAAAAATTTTTCAGGTAAATATTGACTTTGGCTAACAAGGCAGGTATTATAAATACAGGAAAGTGATGTACAGGAACTACAACTCCTTCACTTTACCGGTTATACCGTCAATGACGGTAAAAAGAGTTAGGTACAGAATTGTACCCACTACGTATTAGGTTTTTTAAAAAGAAAGAGGATGAAAATCCTGAATTTTCATCCTCTTTCTTTTTAATTACATGATTTTCCGGAGCAGGGTTGATGTCAGGGAAAGATATAATCGATATTAAAGTCGTACCGCGCTCATCCAGAAGCAGCATAGTATGCCAGCCTGATGGAAAAATTAAAATTCATTTAAATAGTCCGCCTGTAGATGGAAAAGCGAATGCTGAATGTATAGGCATTTTGTCAAAAAAGCTGGGTGTTGCAAAATCCAGTATCCATATTGTTCGAGGCGAAAAGAGTAGAAATAAAAAGATCATGATTGACGGCATGGAACCTGCTGATGTAGCAAAAATTATTAATGGAGACTCATAGGTGAGGACGATTACGTATGTACTGGTAGCCGTACTGTTCATATTAATTGGTTGTGCGCACACTGGTGATAATAGTGCAGTATTTGAAGGGATACATGGAAAAAATAATATACGTGTTTTCGTGCAGGTTCAGACTGAGATGACAGATCCCCACTGTGAAGGAAGTAAATGCAGGCAGTTGTTAGTTCAATCTGCAAGGGAAAGATGCGTAATGTTGTTGGTGGCGTTGATGCAATATAAAAATAATGATAAAAGTATAATTTTCAAAGGAATACATCCAGCCGATGCGATTGATTCACCAGTAATAAAAAAAATTAAATGTAAAGAATATTTGTGCAGTGGACTAGTGGATTTCAAAGTTGCTGATAACTTACCAGGCATTATCAATAATACTGACGCAACAAGGAAGGATGATGGTGAATCTGTCGGCGACCTGGATGTGAGCAAGGATGAGTAACGATAACAATAAAATGTATTCATACGTAGAAACTGATGATGGTTCGATAAGTGTATATGCTGATGAATACGGGCAGACAATGCATTCAGTATCGGGAGGGTATGAAGAAGCACTGTATAAACATGTTATTCCTTCTGGAGTGGCGGCTTTACAAAAGGATGAGATCAATGTTCTGGATGTGGGTTTTGGTCTGGGTTACAATATTCTGGCACTTTTACATTGTTGTGACATGGAAGACAGGTTTTCAAAGATACGGGTAATTTCGCTGGAAAGAGATGATACTATTGGCAAACTTGTGGGAGATATAAGATTCAATGATGAGAAGGATTGTGTGTATGACAAAGTGAAGGGTGCAACCCAATCAGGGGAATATAATGATGGCAGAATACATATTGCAATACTCTTTGGAGATGCCCGGCAGACCCTGAAGACAATTAATCATATCAATTTTGATGCTGTTTTTCATGATCCGTTTTCTCCAGCCAGTAATCCGGAATTATGGTCGGTTGAGTTTTTCTCGCTTCTCAAAGAACGAATGGAACCCCGTGCTGTGTTGACAACATATTCCGCGGCGTTGCAGGTTCGCATGGCCATGATGGAAGCAGGTTTTACTATTGGAAGGGGGCCTTCTGTTGGAGGCAAGAAAGAGGGAACAGTAGCGACTATAAAGGGTACTATTGAGACGTTGAGTGTAGATGAAATAGCAGGTATTCGTTCAGCAGTACGGGCTACCCCTTACCGGGAAATATCAGGTTTGGATACAAGGGAAGATTTGTTAAATCGGCGTCTTGAAGAGATCAGGTTGAAGAAAAACACGGACTAAACCAGGTCATCAAGTTCTTCCAGTATTGAACTTTCTTCTTCTCGCTTGTCTGTCGAATCTTCTCCATTTTGGTCGACTTTACTTTTTATATCGGGATCAATGTCTGCGGTAAGGGGCTTTTCATCCCCGCTGAATTCAAGTTCTCCATGCAGGTCACCATTTTCACTGAGCCGGTATATGAACGCGGTGGAAAAACAATAGGCTTCGTAAATAACCTGGTAGATCTTTTTTCCCTGCAGATTATTTTTGTCTTCAATATCAAGATCGAAATCAAGGACTTCTTGCGGATTCGAAATTATCCTGTTTTGGCCATCCATATCATCGATTAAAAAGCGGAATTGCTCACTGATTTTCTCCATTACTGATTTTATCATCATCCGGGTTTGTCGTCCTTCGTTGTTTCGTTTCTTCTCAAGCATGTTTAGCCGCTTTGTATATTCAATATAATGATCGTTGCTCTGTGGACGTTCTTTCCTGGCCTTCTCGTATGCCTGTAAAATATGTACATAATTCTCGTAGGCGCTGTTAACTTTACGCATCTCGTTATACAGGTCGGTCAGTCGTGAGCGGTAATCAATCTTGCCGTCAGGTGTGAATTGTGTTTCAAACTTGATTTTGCTTGTAGTAAGTATGAAGGAATAAATATGGTCAAACACATGGAAAAGCAAACTGGCAAAAAGGATCTTATCATCACTGGAGATGTGCTCAAGCTGTTTCCTGGGGTCAAATTTTGTTCGCAATTCCTCCATGGAGTACCTGTTCATCAACTGTAATCCCCTGTTGACATTGTCGGGGAGGATATCCTGTTTTTCTTCAGATGATGGCTCTTCCTCGGTAGTGCCTTCCTGTTTTGATGGTATAACAGGTGATACATTAAATGTCGGGGAATTATACTTTTCCCTTTTGCCGGGTCGCTCATCATCAGTAATATTTAGTACCATGGCCAGGGCAGGATCGGTTAGATCAATTATTGCATTGTTATAATGGCAAAATAACCAGTGTAATCTTGGAAACAGCTTTATGTAAATAATGTACAAACTGTTTTTGATTCTTTTCCTGTGTGCTGAATAGGTTGAAGATTTTCCTTTTTCTATCTTCAACCGCAATTCAAGGGCCTTTTCAAGAGAACTGTGAATCAATTGTTGATAGGGATACAGTATATATAATTTCCGGTATAACTCGATAAGGGGACGCTTTAAATCGCTTACCCTTTGGGGAACGCCTGGCGTAGCAATTGAGTGTTCCAGCAGGTCATTAATCATGGTTCTGTCAAAAACGCCGGCAGCCATTTCAATCAATTCAAAGTAAAGAGGGTTTAAATTATCCAGTTTCTGGATTATTGTGTTTCCGGTTTTTTTATTTTTTGTGAAAATATCAAGATATTCAAGTTGTAACTCAAGTAGGGCGGTTTTGTATTCATGATTCAATTGAGAGAGAAAGTGTGGGTTAAAATATAGTGTACTGAAGTCAGTAACCCGCATAAAGTAGAGGTGTAAACGAATTGACCAGCGGGTGATTATTCTGTCAATGAATGACGGGGGCTTTGGGGATCCATTGAGTTTCTTTATCTCCTGGCCGGAGGGGGCTCCCTTTCTTGTATCAGCAGTTTTGGTTGTGGTTGGTGTCCTTTTTTTTCTGCCATGTTCTTCAAGACGTTGACGATATTGCTTTTGTTTTTCGCGATCGAACTCTGTAAAACCGCGTTTTTTATTTTCTTTAATGACCTCGCCGCCAGCATCAACAAAACGGTTATAGAGATCCTTTCTGGACTTTTCGTCCAAGTCGGATATCTTAACGTTTTCGCGTGTCTTGTCAATTTTACTCATTACAGGATTCCACTATTTACAGTGAGTATAGTATATCATAAAAAGTACTGATATTCATGGTAATATGTCAATGACAATGTATGGTCATACTTTGGTTTGCATTAATTTTATTGCAATATAGTATTGTAACAATTATATTATTAGCAGATGAAATACTGTTTGTATCATGCAATTTATATCTTTGGAGAAGAAAATGCCAGCACAATTAAAATTATATAAAGATTTTGAAGGATATAATGCGTATCCTCTTCAGGATGCTGAAAAGATGATTCGTACAAGGATTGGCAAACAGGTTCGAATTATGCGTGAGGAGGTGGATAAATGTCTTTCAAATGCGAAAGATCATGGTAAGGAAAAGCTGATCTCCGAGATCCTTACCCTGAAAAATAGAATTGACCGGATGATTACTCAGATCGAGGAAAGAGACCGCATATATGTACCGGCATATCTTCGGGAAAGGATTACACAGGTTGATGAGGAAAAGCTTGAGGATATTGACTCAAGGGTTGAAAAAATTATCAACAGGTGTGAGGCAACAATACAGAAACTTTCCTGTGCTGAAACGGATATGCATATTATAGATCGGTTTACAGAAATAAACAATAATTTACGGCAAATGGAGAACCTCTGTCATGAGAGGTCAAAATTGCTTGTGAAAGATTCCGCAGAGGGTTGAGTTATGTATTCTTTTACCGTGACAACCAGTGCAAAGGAAGAACTTGTAGATATTTCATCCCAGGTGCAGCAATTTGTGAGTGATTCGGAAAAAAGTGAGGGGATTTGTTGTGTGTACACACCACATACAACTGCCGGGATAACTATTAATGAAAATGCGGATCCCACTGTCCAAAAAGATATTTTAAAAGGTCTTGCCCACTTGAAACTGGAGTCGGTACGCTTTTTGCACATGGAGGGGAATTCCCCGTCCCATATCAAGTCTTCAATTATCGGCTGTTCAGAGGTGCTGCTTGTTGAAAACGGAAAGCTGGTTCTGGGAACATGGCAGGGCATTTATTTCTGCGAATTTGACGGCCCAAGAACCAGAAAAGTTTTGGTGAAGTTTGCCTGAATAATACCCATTCATCCACGGGTATTTAGAAATTATAATTGAAAACTTTTGGTACTTTGTGACCCATGGTACTATAATAAAATATCATGTAATTAAAAATAATTTACGAGGGATCAGGATATGGATTACTTCAAGGGAACAAGTGATTATGTGCTTTCACCGGAGCTTAAGGATAATGTAAACGTGGCAATAGCCCTTGGCAGGCCTTTACTTGTTAAGGGGGAACCTGGAACAGGAAAAACACTGCTGGCACATTCAATCGCGCAGGGACTTGGAATGGAATTAATGGTCTGGAATATTAAATCAACAACCAAGGCACAGGAGGGACTGTATGTGTATGACACTGTGCAGCGTTTAAATGATGCCAGGTTTGGCGAGGGTGATATATCCGATATTAAAAAATATATTAAGCTTGGAAAACTTGGTGAAGCGTTTGCCTCTGAGAAACAGGTGGTACTTCTCATCGATGAAATTGATAAGGCTGACATAGAGTTTCCAAATGACCTTTTACATGAGCTGGACGTGATGGAATTTTATATACCGGAGACACATGAAACCATACGGGCGAAGCAGCGCCCTATCGTGGTAATATCTTCTAACAGCGAAAAAGAGCTTCCAGATCCATTTTTACGCCGTTGTGTATTTCACTTTATAGAATTTCCTGAAGAAGAATTGATGGAAGACATTATCAGGGTCCATTTCCCGGATATTGAAAAAAAGCTGATGAAAGAATGCATGAAAAAATTTTACTGGATTCGCCAGTTTGATATGTTAAGAAAAAAACCATCAACAAGTGAACTTATTGACTGGATTCAGGCTTTGATAGCTGGTGGTGTGTCTACAAAGATCATCGAAAAAGAAATTCCCTTTCTGGGTGCATTACTCAAAAAGAAAGAAGACGTAGACCTGATATCAACTTCGGGGAAGAATCATTATGCGTATAATTCCAGCATGAGGACAAGGGATGTTTATTAATTTTTTTTTCAACCTGAAGGCCCGGGGGGTGCCGGTTTCTCTTCACGAATGGTTAACCCTTCATTATGCCCTGGCGGCAAACCTTAATGATACCAGTCTTACGAAGTTTTATCACGTTGCCCGTGCTATTCTTGTGAAAAACGAGGTATATTTTGACAGGTATGACCTTGCCTTCCTTGATACGTTTAAAGATATTGAAACCACTGACGAAATGCTTGAGCAGATACTGGAAGGGTTGAAGAAGGTTGAGGAGCTGAAACTCAGCGAGGAAGAGAAACGGCAGTTGGAGCAGCTTGATCTTGACGAGGTGATCAGAAATTTTGAAGAACAGTTGAAACAGGGACATTTCAAGGAGCATGTTGGGGGAAACAAGGCAATCGGTACCGGGGGAAGATCTACCCAGGGGGCGTGGGGATATAATCCCGCGGGTGTGCGCATTGGCCAGGGTGTATCACGTCATAAGAGGGCTGTGCAGATTGCTGAAAAACGCACTTTCAGGAATTATTCAAACCAGGTGATCCTGGACACCAGGCAAATGAGGGTTGCCCTTTCACATCTACGCGCTCTCCTTCCTATAGGTCCTGAAGAAAAACTTGATGTGGAAGAGACTATTGATGCGACAAGCAGAAATGCCGGTGAGATCGAATTCGTGTGGAAGAAGAAAGAGAAAAAAGCGGCAAAACTTGTGCTTCTTATGGATGTGGGTGGTTCAATGACTCCCTACGCAAGGCTGGTGGAAAGACTATTTTCTGCGGCATCATCCCAGATAAACAAGTTTAAACATTATTATTTTCATAACTGCATATACCAGGATCTCTGGACAGACATGGACCGAAATGAATCAAGGTCAACCATGGATTTGTTGAGAACTATTGACCCGGATTATAAACTGGTTATCGTGGGGGACGCGGAAATGGCCCCTTCGGAACTAACCTGGGTAAATGGCGCTATAGATTACTGGTATCACAACGATATTCCAGGATTAGCATGGCTGCAGAAGGTGCGTGATACCTTCAAGGATTCAATATGGCTGAACCCGTTGCCTGCCAGGTCATGGGACTATATCCAGACTACCCGTATGATAAAGGAAATATTTCCAATGTTTGAATTGACACTGGAAGGTCTCGATGACGGGGTTAAACATCTTGTAACGGGAAAGAGTAAGGTTTACAATTAATTTGCAGAAAGAGATCGCTGTATTTCAAGTTTTGCCAGTGCCCTTTCCTTGTATTCCCTTGCTTTTTCATGTTCAGGTTTGATGAGCAAAACCTTGTTCCATTGATCGATTGCCGCTTTGAATTGATTGTTCTCGTAATACCTGATCCCCTTGTGATAATAAGAATCAATATTTTTTTTAAGCCTGTTTTTGATGATATTCAGATAATTGCCTGTATCAAGGAATCCTGGTTCTTTTCTCTCGATCTTTCTGAATATTTTGTATGCGGTAAAATATGAACGACGCTTGTAATATTTTTCAGCCTGTGAATACATCCTGCTTAACTTGAGTTTTTCTGTGGCATTGATTTTTACTTCTTTTGCCCTGGCGTCCCATGGATTAATTTTTAAAGCCTGCTTTGCCAGCCTGAGTGCCCGGGTATACCTTTTTTTGTCATAATGATATTTTGCTTTTCCGGTCATTTTGCTGGATTTCTGATCAAGGGCTAGTGCAACACGTATCTTCAGGGTAGTGAGTTCGATGCTGTCAGGATCGTATTTTTCCGCTTTCTCACAGTAATGATATGATGCCCTGTACATCTTTTCCGTATGCAGTTTTCGGGCGCTGGTAAGCATTTTGTTAAATTCACTTCGGACCTGGTCTGTTGCGCGAAGTGATCTGATTTGTTCTAAAACATCTTTATAACCGGGGTCCTTCTCGCGGGCTATCAGGAAATTATTAAGTGCGTTCACGTAGTCTATTCTGTTCTTATAATACACTCCTTTTTCGTAATATTTTTCCGCACGCTTCTTCATAGCTTCCCTGGTGATTAACAGGTGACGTCTTGCCTTGCGATGTTCAGGATCAATGGAAATTGCGGTTTCAAATCGCTTTTCAGCTTCACGGTATTTACCTTTTTGATATAATTCTACTCCTTCACTGTAATTGTCCTCCATTTTTTGTTTCATGTGTCGGTATATTGATGCGCATCCAGAAGACAGCATAACCGTGCAAAGCAATATACAAACTGTTATTTGTTTTGAAAATAGTGAAGGTGCATTCATGGAGTGCTCTCCGTGTGTTCTACATGTAATTATCTTGAAAATAATAAGGCTCAATGAGATCATGTATCAATAAGGGTTGGATACAAATTTACCCGGTAATAAAAGATGTCAAGGAATTTGCAGCCTGTTATGAATAGTATAATGTTAGATGTAAGAAATTTAAAGAAATATTTTACCCCGAGAAAACGCGGGATTGGTAAGAAACCCATATTGGTCAAGGCAGTGGATGATGTGAGTTTTACTGTTGCCTGTGGGAAAACTCTCGGTGTGGTTGGTGAGAGTGGGAGTGGAAAAACTACCGCGATACGATCCATGTTACGACTCATCGAACCTGACAGTGGGGAAGTATTTATTCAGGGAACCCCTGTACATTCTCTTGGAAAAGAAGCGCTGAGAAATTTTCGAAGAAATATGCAGATTGTGTTCCAGGATCCATTCAGCTCGTTAAATCCGAGAATGAAGGTTGGCAAGATTATTAGCGAGCCACTCAGGGTGCATGGTAATGGTGTTTCAAGGATCCAGATACGGGAATCAATGGCATCTCTTCTTGATATGGTAGGCTTGCAACCTGAACATGAAGACAGGTTTCCCCATGAATTTAGCGGTGGACAGCGACAACGAATCGGGATTGCCAGGGCACTGGCGTTAAATCCTTCATTACTTGTGCTTGATGAACCGGTCTCTGCACTTGATGTCTCAATACAGGGTCAGATATTGAACCTTTTAAAAGAGCTGCAGGAAAAACTTGAACTTACCTATGTTTTCGTGGCACATGACCTGGCAGTTGTGAAGCATATCAGTGACAGGATTGTGGTTATGTACCTTGGTAGAATCGTGGAAGAAAGTTCCAGGGAGGGATTATTCGCAGAACCACTGCACCCTTACACACGAAGCCTGCTGAATTCAGTTCCAGACGCAAAACCGGTTAAACACGGGTTTTCAGTTATCAGGGGAGAAATACCCTCTCCTGAAAATCCACCCACTGGGTGTCATTTCCATCCACGATGTCCCCATCGCATGGAGATTTGTACCAGCGAATACCCGAAATTTAGAATACGTGGTGACAACCGTGTTGCGTGTCACCTGTATTAAAATGAGGGTGAAAAGTTCTTATGTTTTCACTATTTTGTGCAGCCTGTTGTTGCAGTTAGTAATTTTTCCTGTATTCCCCCTGCGTGGCCAGGATCTGAATCCTGATTTACCACCATTGAAATATCTCAGGGAAGAAACGGTAACGAAAAAAGCTGTCGAAACAATTTATATCAAACAGGAAGTGCTTTTCTGTACCGGGGATTCTCCCGTGGCCACTGCAAATAACGAAGGAGCAGAATTAATATTAAATACTGAGTATAAAAAAGCTGAAAAAGTATTTTTGGATGCTCTTACCCATGCTCCTTTGTTTTATCCATATCATTATAATATTGGATTAACATACCTGAGGTTACGGAAATTTGACAGGTCCAGGGTACACCTGGAAAAAGCGCAATTGCTGGTACCGGAATACGCGAAAGTATATCTTTTACTTGGAGAATTATATGGAGAAACTGGTGATGACAGTATTTCCCTTGAATATTTCAGAAAGGCATTTGCAGTCAATCCAAAAGAATTGAAAGCATTGATAAAAATAGGTGATGTGTATTTTAAACGAAATCAATTGAAACTGGCAGAAAGGTATTACAGGGAAGCCCTGTCTGTAGATCCGAAGTATTCAAACGGCTTGCTTGGAATTGCGAAAATTTATTATAAAAAGGATAATTATTACAGGGCTATTGTTAAGCTGAAGCAGGTTGATACTGAAAAAGAGTATAATAAGGAATATCATTATTATTATGCTGAATGTGCCTATAAGTTACAGGATTATGAAACAGCGTATTATCATTACGATACATTGCTGCAGTTTAAAAACGACCCGTTTTTCATATCCCATTCATACAACCTGGTCATACATAAAAAAAACCTGACCAGGAGATTCGTGGATATTGAAGAAGTTGAGTGATACCTACAGGTGGACGCCGGCCTGGGTGTATATTGTCTGGTCTGTTTTTTTTGTCCCCGGCAGGGCATCCGTGTTGTATCCGTGAATATATCCAGCCTTAATCGATACATGCCTGGCCACGTATATGGTCATTGAACTGATGAAATCAGTTCTGTAGTTTTCATGGTTGTTCCATTCTGGTATATAAAAGGCGGTAACATTCAGTTTGAGCCACTCAAGAGGTGTCATATTAATTCTGAATCGGATAGACCATCGTAGCTCATGGGTTTGGTTCCTGTCTTCGTAATCCTCGTAATCTTCGTACTGGTAGACAGGGGCGCCACTGAGATCAACTTTCCAGAAATAATTTTTGAAAAAGACAAACTTGGCACCAGCACCACTGTTATTACGATACGTAAGTAGTGCCGGTTTATTATATTCTGAAAGTGAAAAGATAAACAGCTCGATTCGTGGGAATATATAATGATCAAGCATTATGACACCACGCCCGTTCTTTTCATTCCTTATACCGCTTGATTCACCGTAAAAGCCCTTGAATCCCAGTTCAAACGTGGTTACATTATTGTCATATGCCAACTCTGCAGATATGCTCTCGTTGAGTGTGTCGGTGTTACCCTTTTTTCTGTTATACATTCCTGTTAAATCGAAAAACCATTTTTTCTCATCGGGCCCTTTTTTTTCACCTGGAACGAAAGAAAAAATTCCGGGCTGAATGGTTTCGGGCTTGTTCATGACAGGTTCTTCTGTGCCCGGGTCTTCCGGTGTGCCTGTATCCTGGGCATATAATATACAAGGTACAAGAAGAATTATGGTTGAGATTAACAATAAGCGGTGATACATTATTTTCCCCCATTACATTATTATTTTTGCAATTTCAGTTATGAAATGACGATGAACTTTATCCAGCATCTTTTCAACATTTACGATCATTTCCCTGTCTGTTGTTCGTTTCTGCACATAATTATTGATAGACTGTAGTTCATTTTTAAGCATGATGTTGAGATTATCCAGGGCCTCGGCATATTCTATTGTTTGGGGGTTGCGCATTTGTATTTTCTTTTTTCTGATTTCGTCTTCTATCTGTTCACGACGCTCCCGCTCCTTATTTTCGGTGAGGATGATTTGATTCAGGTATTGCACTGCCAGTCGTGTTAAGTTTCGAGGTGATATAAGCATGTAGTGCAATGAATGTGCAAGCGGGAGCCTCATATTCTGCTCAGGGTATGGAAGGGAAAAATAATCATCAATTGTCTCGTTGTGTACACGGTTGTCGATTACAAGGGCAGTTCCGAAATATTGTGTTGTGGGTCTATGAAGATGATATCCGGGAAATGAAAGGATCTCCCCGTTGAGCACATTCAGGGGGGCATGAACTACCTGTATATATGCATTAATTCTACGTTCATATCGTACCATTGATCTGAATAGATTCAGAGCAGATTGTACTTCTGAAACAGCCTGTAGTGCCTTTCCGGGATCTTTAAAATACGTGATGATATTCCCATCGATAATGCTGCTTACGGTTCCATCGTGGTTTTCCAGTTTGGTAATGATATAATCGGATATTCGTGCATGCAGGAATGTTAGTTCAATTATACCGGTTCGTACAAGTAATTCTGAAAAATTTTGAATATCGATATGAACCAGTGTTGCCTCAAATTTAGATACTGATTTTAAAAATGTTGATTCTTCACTTGATGATGCGGGTGATTCTTTTTTGTAATCCAGGCCGATGTTTTCGTACTTTTTATATAAATTTAAAATAAATGTTTCGATATCAATGAGATGTTCATCATTCAGGTTTGTGAACAGAGATACGATATCATAAGATATGGCATAATCCTCTGAAAACAAAGATATGAGAAAATAAGCGAACTCAAGGTTGATGGAGTTTCTTAATATGAACAGGAGTTCCCGTTGAATAAACTTGTTTTTTATTACCATCATGTCCCTGAGGGTCTGAAATGCATCCTTGTTCCCAATATTGATAAGCAGCGCGCATGCATACATTCTTACCCTGATGTCGGATTCCCTGAGATAGTCCCTGAGATAACTGGTCACCTGGCGTTTGTTAAAATCACGTACAGACAGTAGTATTGAACTGATAGCCAGCACCACCGATTGCTTGGGCCGTTTTTTATCGGTACTGTGAAAGAGATTGTTAAGATAGTCAATATCCGATTCTGAACCACATTTTCCAAGGCAGAGTACTGAAAGTCGGATTGCTTCCTCGTTTTCTACAGAAGATATTATTTTTTTAAATATATCCGGTGCTGATACGTTGCCTGAAATTTGTCGTCGTATAAGAATATTGAGGGTTGCTATCAGCACTTCTTCGCTAATGGTCTCTGGTTCATTTATGAAATCAAGAATAATGTTAAGTGAGTGCTGGTCTGAAAACTGGGAAATGTATCGTATGGCGTTATGCTGATCATTATCATCTCCGGAAACAAGTAAAAGTTCGAGCTCCCCCAGCATATATGAATAGTTTAGCTGTGATAATGTAGAGGCTACACCATGAAATATTTCGCTGTCATAATATTTTTTCACGTAATTAAATATTTTTACCAGTGGGGTTGCGGCAGCGATAATATTCAGGCGTGATATGATCTGGCACAAACGTAAAATCTTTGACCGCAGGTATCGTTTGTCAAACTTAATATCATCAAGTTTTTTATTAGTGGCTTTTCGTGATGCAGGATCGTTATCATACAACAATTTTATGAGATTGTAAAATGATTCTGTTTCGTTCTCATCGATAAAAGGTGTAGTGGTTTCCATGTAAGAAAAAAGGTTTTCAATGGAATCCCGGTTGTCTATTGACAGGTAATTCTGGATCCTGTTATGAACCTGAGCGTTAAATTTTTCCTGTATAAAGGTACGAACTATCTGGATGTCTTCCGGGTAATCCTTCTCAATTACATCTGTTATCATAAATTCTTTTCTGTATTGTTCAAAATATGTTTCAAGGGTGACAACTATGTAGTTGTAAAGCTTGTCGCGAAGAAGATTTGTATTTCTATTGTCACCAAGATTACTGAAAAAGTTTACAAATATATTTACTATCAAATCATTATTATAGTTGTTTTCAACATTTAACGCGATTAACGACCTGAAAAGTTTATCATGATCCCGTATGCGTTCGATGGTTCGAAGCAATACCTGCAATACCTCGAATAATAAATCTTCATTTCCCGATGTGAGCGCGTTCATTACATAGATGTGGGTTTCCCTGTGGTTTGATTCTATCATGGCTTCAATGAATGATATCCTGGTTGCTGTCTCATATTGCTGGAAACGGGATGAATACTTACCCAGTAGCACTCGTATATCAACAATGGTGCTGTCCTCAGCGTCAGACGATGAAGGCTGATAACCGTATTCCTTTTCATTCTCTAATCTTTGTTGTTCGCTTTCATCCCGGAGTTCTCTGGAAAGAAGTGCGAGTGCCTGAAAGCAGGATGATTCTACCTGCTCATTTTCATTGCGCAGAAGGTTTTCGAAAAGAGTTATATCCTTGAATATGGTACATGCACGTATGGCATAATATTTTATGTAAGGGTCAATATTCTTGTCGTTTATGATATCAAGAAGAAATGATCTAATGCCGCTATCAGGATTGCTGATCTGCCGTATTGCTTCGAAAACATGTGGTATTGCCGAAGAAAGAGCAGGGTTCTGTAAACTATTGATTATAAATTCCTTCAGTATCGGAACATCCTGTTCTGTCCCGTTTTCAGCAAGAAAATCAATAATAATAATAAGTTCATCGGTGGTAAGATCTTTTTGTACAAAACGCTGCATGATGGGATATACCTTATCGGCATCGTAACCGGCCAGTGTTTTGATGGCACTTTTTCTTACAATGGGAGATTTGTCCAGGTCAGCGTTGAGTATTTCCAGTGAACTTTCAGTTTTCCGTATTGAAAGGATAGAATGAAAGGCCAGTCGTTCATATGGCGAAAGACGAAATTTTTTGCTTATTTCTAGTTTCAGAGATTGAACAAGATCTTTTTCCATTACCATTCCCATGACTATATTTTAATTACATAACATTTTCAGTCATGTAATGTACCTTATAGAAGGTGTTGTCAGACTGCAATAAAAATATTATGTTGTTATCCTAATATTAACAGGGGTATGATACTATGGATTAATGAAAAATGGATTGACTAACATCATGGAATACGTATTATGAAAAAATGATGATCTTCATGTCCAATGAAGTTTACTTTTGGATAATAATAGAGAATAGTGAATTTATGTATGTAAGGAGCGTTTGCTATGAAACAGCGAGTATTTATGGCGGCAACGGTGCTTCTTGTTACTGTGGCACTGGTATCATGTGGAGGAACGAAAAAATCAAAAAAATCATCATCTGAAGGCTGTGACATGTGCGGTGAGGCTACAGGCTATGGTACAGTGTTTGATAATGATACGGCACTTGCAAGAGACAGGGCAATCGATGATGCCATGAATAAACTGGTAAAGAAGAAACTGGGAACCACTATAAAGGGGCGTTCAGTGGTTCAGGATTTCGCACTTGTAGAGTCAATTGTTGAGGCCCGTTCGGCGGGGATGGTGCGAAACTGGAAGGTAGTGAAGGAAGGTGCCCAGGATGGGGCATTCATGGTCAGGATATATGGAGAAGTGTATCCGCAGGCAGTAAATGATACTATTGAGGCAACGATTCGTAATTATGGTCGGCCGAAATTCATGGTGTTGATTAACGAGACCTTCGAAGGCAAAAGGAACAGTCCCGGTTTTACGGTTACTGAACTGTCCATGATGGAAATAATGAGTAATGCGGGTTTTGAATTTGTGGACGCTGCCATGACACAACAGTTATTGAAACGAGAAAGAAGCAAGATGAAAAAAGCAATTAATGGGAAGGTAAGCGGGTCGGTTCAGGACCTTCTTCTTGATGATGTTGGCGCAGAGTGTCTTATCGTGGGTCAGGTTAAAACTACAGATCAGTCTGCCGCCCTTCAGCAATACAGCAAGAACATGAAATCAAAACAAGCCATTCTCAACCTGAAAGCCATAGATGTGTATACGGGACGTATACTTGCCAGTACCAGCACCAATATGCCTGCTGTGCATATTGATGGAAGCACGGCTTCAAAAATCGCTATTCAGCGGGCATTGAAAAAAATTCTTGGATCAATGAACGATGAGACAGGTAATTTCGAATCAGGTTCTTTTATGAACCAGATAACGAAAAAGTTCCTGCTTGCCGCAACCCAGCGTATGATAATGCTCACTATTTCAGGGTTGAATTATGAAGACCTTACCAAGTTCAGAAATCAGATTAAGCATAGGATTCGGGGAATCCAGGAAGTATACAGTCGCGGCCAGTCAGGAAAGTTTTCAAGGATCGAGGTGGAATTCGCAGGGAAAACGACTGACCTGGCAGATGAATTAAACGCAAAGGCAAAAGGTCTGGGATTTGATATTGACATTAAGGAAACTTTCCCAAACCGGATAGTATTTAACGCGAAAAGAATCAAATAGTTACTGCTTGAAATTAAAGATACAAAAAAGCGGTACACTGGAAGTGTACCGCTTTTTTTCGTGGAAGTATTGACATACACGAAATACTCATACTATCGTAATATGATTTTATAGAACAGGGGACCCATTATGAGAAGAAACAGCACTTTCATGTACGTGGGATATATTTTTGCAGGCATACTGCTGACACTGCTTATGGGTGTTCAGGGGTACGCGGATACCGCAAAAAAGGTTCGGATGAAGGTGGGGTTTTCCGAATTCAGGGTTGTTAATAAACCGGATATCGAAAATGCCGGAATCATTATACCGGAATTGCTTTCATCCAGATTCATGGGCAAAGAAGACTTTGAAGTACATGAAGAAATACTGAGAAGAAATCCTGTAAACAGGGATGATTCGGAATTACAGGATGCAGCAAGCCGTGAAGATGATATGGTAAAAGCCAGATCCATTGGACTTGACCTGTTGATAACCGGCAGCGTGTTAAGTATTGGTACGCAGATGATAGTAAACGCCAGGATTGTTAACCTGCATACGGGAGAGGTGTTGAAAACGGCTGAAGTACAGGTAACTTCCCTTAATGATGCAGGCGAGAAGATGAGGGTGATGGCTGATTCTCTCACCGAGATACACCCTGACCAGGTTGCGTTAATACGTGATGAGAAAGAAGTATCAGCCACTCGATGGGGAGTATGGCTTGGTTTGAATCTTGGTATTAACATGTGGAAAGATGATAATGACCCGGGTTATGAGTCAGAAAAGGATTCATCTAATAAATTTGTACCGGGGATACCCCTGGGTTTTTTTTACAATGGAGACGAGGTCAACCTGGAGATATGGGGAAGAACATCGTTTTCAGGAGAACAGGATTCGGATACGGTAACACTGATGGGAGGTAAAAACCTGTCCAGGTATATGGGTGTTAATATCATGTACCGCTGGCTTCATATTAGTGACCAGGAAAGTGATGGGGACGCTGTGTTCAATTCTCTCTCTGCAGGGGTTCGAATTCGTTATTCTTCACACCTGGTTCTCAATCTGAATGCGGGGTACCTCATAAGCGGGACGGCTACGTATCCCTGGGACGCTACTGATCAATCAGGGTCTCTGAAGGAAATGTCACTGGAAAACAAGTCAGGTATATTTCCACAGTTCTGGTATACATCCATTGATTACCTGCTTGATGAACGTTGGGGAATTCGGTGGTATTTGACAATCGACAATGCCAACTCTTCGTATAACAGTAAGTATATTGATGCATCTGATAAAAGAGCCTTTGGTGCGTATAACACCGGTGTGGCAGTTACCTACAATATGAAAATTGATAAATAAACCATGGTGAACTATTTTTTGTGATCTCTTAGATCTTTCAAGATAACCACATAGGTAACCACCACGTGATTACCACGGTTTTCGTATTCTTTCACGCGTCCTGCCTTTATTACATCAACTGAATCGTCAAATGACTGGCGTGCTATTACCTGTGCATTTGTAAGGGCAGCTTCCTGCGCGGTATTTATTGCCTGCATTTCGGGCAGTCCGGGTTTAGGGTACCCCCGTGCTATTATTATATAGGTGTTGTCATCCTGGAAGTATTTCTTCACCAGTGATTCCCTTGGGGATGAACCGATGGTTGGTTTGTTGGAACAGGCGGCAAGTGAAAAAACAAAAATAAGTATGAGAATGATAACAGCTTTACAGTTATTCATCTAAATCTCCTGCACGTAATAAATTATAGTCCCAGTTCGTCTGATATATCCCGCATTGCATGTAATGATATATCAACAAACCGGTTTATGTCCATTCCAAGTTTCTCACATTCAAGAATTGTATCACGATTTACCGAGCGGGCAAAGGCTTTTTCTTTCATACGTTTAACTACGGATTTTGGTTTGACGCTGCCAATCTTTTTGTCCGGATACACAAGTGTGGTGGCGATAATGAGCCCGGTTACGGTTTCACCTGCTGCCAGGGCTATATGGAAAGGATCTGATCTTTCGGCGCCGGGATGAGCGTCAAGGTTATGCAGTTTGACTGCCTCAATGATGTCTTCATCAAGTTTATGCTGGCGAAGTATTTTCTCTGCTTCAAGGGTATGAACTGAAAGGTCAGCATCGGTGATCTCAACGTCAAGATCGTGCAGAAGGCCTGCAATGCCCCATTTCTCTTCGTCCTGGCCGAGTTCCCTGGCCAGGGCCCGCATAACTGCCTCGGAAGCCAGGCAGTGTTTTATCATGTTCTCGTTTTTCACATGTTGTTTGAGCAGGGCAAGTGCTTCATCTCTTATCATGACTACCCCCATGAATGCTGTTACAGAAAATATAGCTCTTTATCGCGGAGGGTGGTAAAGCCGGCGTTCTTTAGAATTTTTTCAGCACCCTGTATGTTGTTAACCTGGAACACGAAGACTGATTCTTCGTGGCTTTTTACCATGAAGCCATACGCGTCATCAACGTTAATGTTGTTTTCTCTCAGAAGTGAAGCGACGTGGTATAAACCACCCGGTTTGTCTTCAATCTTTACCGCAACTATTTCTTTCAGTGTGGCCGCGATACCCTTTTCTTTTAATAAATCACAACCTTCTTCCGGCCTGTCAAGGAGTAGTTTGATAATGCCGTAATCACCTGAATCGGCAATGGTAATGGCTCGAATATTGATCTCATTTTCATTCAGAACACTGGTGATTCGTTCTATCTTTCCCGGCTTATTTTCGGCAAATACAGATACCTGGTAAGGCATGTGCGCCTCCTTGTTTATATTGATCTGTTATCGAAAACCCGTTTGGCTTTTCCCATGCTGGGCGGCAGAGAGCCCGGTTCCATAAGTTCAATCCGGGGATTAATAGTTATCAGTGCACGAAGTGACTCGCGAAGCCTTGCCTTGAGTTGTTCAAGTTCCTTTATCTCCCCATGAAACATCTTTGAATATAATTCGACCTTCACGTGCATGCGATCAAGATTGTCTTCTCTCTCCAGCACTATCTGGTAATTGTTGCCAACTTCGGGAAAACTCATGAGCACGGTCTCTATCTGCGATGGAAAGACGTTGACTCCGCTGACGATGAGCATATCATCTGTGCGCCCCTTGATGCGGTCAATGCGGTAATGAGTACGTCCGCATTCACACTGATCGGGGATAATCCTGGTGAGGTCCCGTGTGCGATAGCGAATGATGGGCATTGCTTCCCTGTTAATATGGGTAAGAACCAGCTCTCCTTCTTCACCAGGGGCAAGAACCTCACCTGTATCAGGATTTATTATCTCGATGATATAAAAGTCCTCCCATAAATGCATTCCATTTTTATACGTACATTCAAATGCCACGCCGGGCCCGTTCATCTCGGACATGCCGTATGAGTTATACGCGTCGATACCAAACTGGGTTTCAATTTTCAACCGGGTTGCCTCGGAGTAGGGTTCTGCTCCGAGGTAGGCTTTGCTGACCAGCATCTGGTGGGGATCAATCCCCTGTTCGTTGATAACTTCAACAAGATGTAACGCGTAGCTTGGAGTGATATGTATAACGGTAGTTTCAAAATCCTGCATTAATTGTATCTGTTTCAGGGTATTACCTGATGAAGCAGGTATGACCATGCATCCCAGGCGTTCCGCGCCGTAATGCAGACCAAGTCCCCCTGTGAAAAGGCCGTATCCCATCATGTTCTGGAATACGTCGTCCCGGTTGGTACCCGTGGCGACCATGCACCTGGCGACAAGATCGGCCCAGTCGTCAATGTCTTTTTGCGTGTAAAAAATGACAGTTGACTTGCCGGTAGTGCCCGATGAGGCATGCATTCTGACTATCTGGCTGCGGGAGACAGGAACCATGCCATCGGGATAGCTAACTCGAAGGTCTTGCTTCGTGGTAAAGGGCAGGTCTTTGAGGTGTTCAAGTGTTTTGATGTTATTGATGTTTATGTTATGCTCGTCAAACACATTGCGGTAAAAGGACGTTGATGCTGCGGCAGACAGGGCTTTCTGTAATTTGTCAAACTGAAGTTTTTCAAGCGATGGCCGGTCTATGGTTTCAATATCTTTTTCCCAGAACATGTTATTCCCCTTGAAGATTACAGGCTTAGATTTATCACCTTGTATCCGACCGGTCGGGGCCTGTCAATTAATTATCATGTTACCGGAATTTTAGTGAACGGTATCGTTAGAATCCGGGTAATAATGTTTTCTTGCCCATTCCAGTCTCTCACGTTCTTCTTTCGTGAGGGAACTCATCCCATTCCTGGCAATCTTTTCCAGTAGTTCGTCTATTATATTCTTTGCCTTTATTCGTCTTTCGATCTCGTTTTGTTTCTTCCTCAATTTATATTTACGCAGTAGTTGAGAAATAACGTTTCCAGGTTTTCGATGAGAATGTTTGCTTTTCCGGGTTGAAGCAGGTTTACTTTTTTTAAAATAAATCAGGGCAAGTCCTGAGATGATACCGCCAAGATGGCCTATGTGGCTGATATTGCCGGCAGTGCCTCCCGTACTTGAAAGGGTACCGAAAAATGCTATCAGGCCAAACACGATGACAAGGTATTTCATCTTTACCGGGAGAATGAAATACAGGAGCACTTCCCTGTTTGGCCAGGTCATGCCGTATGCAAGGAGAAGGGCGAAGATGGCCCCAGACGCGCCTATGGTTACCGGGTTGGCCCCGTACTGGGTGAATACAACCTGGTTCATAATGGCGATAAAGATACCGGCCCCCATGCCGGAATAAAGATAATATCTGATAAAGTACTTGCTTCCCCATTGTATTTCAAGATCACCGGCGAACATCCACAACGCGATCATGTTAAACAGGATGTGAAAGAAATTACCATGCAGAAACATGTAGGTGAAAATCTGCCATATCTTAAACTGGTGAAGCAATCCCTCGTGGTGAAGACCGAACCAGTATTCAAGACCACCTGGAATAAACTGGTTGCTGAGAAACTGCAGAACAAATACAGCACCGTTAATGATAAGCAGTTTTTTTACCATCGGTGTTATTGGTCCACCTATTCTGAACTGTGGTGTTTGCTGGCGCATATGTACTACCTTCCGGGAAAATCGAGTATTGTGATTGTACGTTATTTGAATTCTTTGCGAATATTGTTGAATTCTTCGTGGTTATCAAGAAAAATTTTGAACAAATCTGGATCGAATCGGTACGATTCGTTCAGCATTATTTCCATTGATTTTTCATGTGAAAACGCTTCCTTGTATGGCCTGCGTGAAGTGAGGGCGTCATAGACATCGGTAATGGCAACGATACGTGCTGAAAGTGGGATCTCCTCGCCTTTAAGTCCCTCGGGGTATCCTCCCCCGTCCCATCTTTCGTGGTGATAGAGGGTTACATCCATGGCCATTTTTAAAAATGAATCATCACCCAGTTCTCGTGAAGCTGCTTTGTGTAAAGACTGGTGCCCGATGGTTGTATGGGTTTTTATTATATCAAACTCTTCGGGTGTCAATGGTCCGGGCTTCAGCAGGATGTCATCAGGGATACCAACTTTTCCTATGTCATGAAGAATTGACGAATCGTACAGATCACGCAGGTACTGGTTGTCGATCTCAACATTCTTTCCGGAGTATTTCGCAATCTGTGCGATTAAAATACAGTAGTTTCTCATTCTTTCAAGATGCTCTCCGGTGTCAGGGTCTCGAAGTTCTGCAAGGCTTGAAAGTGCGAAAATCGTGGTCTTCTGTGTCTTCAAGACTTCGTGTGTGCGTATTTTGACCAGGTTTTCCAGTTTTTTGGTGTACATCTCAAGCTCGTTCATCAGTTCAGAACGCTGGATGCTGAAGGCAATAGGGGCGCTGATGGACTCGATAAACGTGATATGCTCTTCGGAAAAGGCCCCGGGCTGCTCAGAACCAAAAAAAAGAAATCCGCGGGTGTTGTTGTTCACGATAAGTGGCAAAACCATTGAAGAATTCATGCCTTCTTTTACCAGGAGTTCAGCCTTTTCGGATTGGGGGTGTTCTTTCCCGTATTTCTTCAGATCTGAAATTATCAACACCTTTCTGCTGATGGCAGCCTCGTTCAGGGATGAATCTTTCAGCGGGAATCGCGAACCTGCAGGGATCATTATATCCCTGTCAGAATCAACCAGCTTTGTCACCACCTCGCCTGTTTCCTGGTCTATAAGTGCCAGGGATATCCGGTTAAATGGTATTATTTTTCTAAGCAGCATAGAAAGTGTTTTGAATACTTTCTCGGTATCACGTCCCCTGTTCAACAGTGATATGACATCATTGATCTGGGTGAGCTGTTCAATATAGTGATCACGCTGTTCGGCAAGGTGCTTACGGTCAAGGGCACGTTCAATAGCGTGATCAAGTATCTTGAAGTCTATAATGGGCTTGTTCAAAAAATCATACGCACCGGTTTTCAATGCCAGCAATATGTCTTCGTTGGTTCCATACCCGCTGAGAACGATTTTGGGAATGTCAGGAAACTGGTCGGACATCAGCTTTAAAAGTTCCCGGCCGTCAAGATTGGGCATCTTCAGGTCGGTGAGTACGAGGTCGTATGGTTCCTCTTTAAGCTGATCAATGGCTGACATGCCGTCACTTGCGGTGGTAACATGGTATCCTTTCATGGAAAGGTAACGGGATAGTATGCTGCGAATTGATTCCTCATCATCTACAATAAGTATCCTGTCCTGTTTCACTGCAGGATTGGTGCTGGCTGGTTCGATATTGTGAGTATTATAGCTCATTGTGTTATAGTATATATCAGTGCGATTTATATTCCAGTTATCCTTTACATCCCTTAATATATCAATTACATGAATTTAAGCGCAGAAGGGGGCATTCGTCAAGAATAATTAGGAGCGGGGTCAGTTATCAATACCCTCTTGCAGGTAGTTGATAAGCTCTTCACCCATCATCAACCCGATGTCGATAAAACCGGGACCAAACATTTGACCTGTTTGTGTCCTGAAGGTGTTACGGATACGTCGTATACCCCTGATACCATGATCGTATCCGTCAACGATCTGGCGTGGGGTAAGGTTCATGCTGGCGGCCATGTCCCATATGGTATATAGAAAGTTATCAGGGCCCCACCTGAACTTGTCGGCATCATAAAGGGCATCAGAGAGAAGCTTTTTATGGGGGTGGGTAGTGTGGACAGGTTCTACAAAGGCCTCATGGTTTCTTATGGCAAAACTTATCATCTCAACCTGTTCAGGATTCATTTGATCCTTGAAATGTTGTTCAAAGAACTCGGCAGCTTTCCGGGGGTGTGCCTTTTGATCACGCTTAATATCATGAATATATCCCGCAAGCAGTGCATCGGTTGCGAGGCAATCAGCAATGTGGCTGATCCCTGTTTCGGCGTATACGATTGCCGCCGCGTCAATTGCTACCTTACGGGCATGATAAAATCCATGCCCGAGAGGGTCGCCATGTGCTTCCATCATTTTCCTGGATTCACCAACAAGGGGTGATGACCGGTCCATTTCATGAGCCCTTGCTGTTTCTTTCTTATGTACCCGGTAGAATTCAGGTTCCGGGAATTTATGGGCGATTTCATGTATATGGCGCCGGGCATCATCCAGTAACATAATGACGGTTATACCCCTGTGGTTAAGTTACAGGAAGGAATCATCCTGTGATACTATCTTGTTCAGCGGGTATTCTATGATACCGTCTGCCCCCCTGTGAATCAGTTCAGGTATAAGCTCACGTACGGTAGCCTCGTTTATTATACTCTCAACGGAGAACCATTCTGTATTATACAGCTTGGATACCGTTGGTGCTGTCAGGCTGGGCAGCAATTCGACTATAGAATCAAGTTGTTCGGCGGGGACATTCATCTTTATACCCACAAGCTTGCCTGCTTTCAGGGCGCCGTGTAAGAGAAGGGCTACCTGGTTTATCTTCTTATGTTTCTTCGCATCACCCATGCTGGGCTTGTGGGCGATAAGCCTGGTATTGGATTCAAGAAGGGTGTGGATGATCTGCAGTCCGTGGGCCCGTATAGTTGAACCGGTCTCGGTTACTTCCACGATGGCGTCAACAAGACCTTCAACCACCTTGGCTTCGGTGGCTCCCCATGAAAATTCAACATTAACGGGGATGTTCCGGTCCTCGAAAAACTTGCGGGTGTAGTTTACCAGTTCGGTTGAAATGGTCTTGCCCGCGCAGTCTTCAAGGGTTTTGATGGACGAATTATCAGGAACAGCAAGAACCCATCGTGCTTTCCGGGTACTCACCTTGGAGTATACCAGGTCGATAATCATCTCCACGTCAGCATTATTGTCAAGTATCCAGTCAAGCCCGGTGAGGCCTATATCCAGAACACCGCTTTCAACATACCTGGCCATTTCCTGCGCGCGAACAAGGGAACATGAAATATCAGCATCATCGATGGCGGGGAAATAATTTCTTGATGAAACGGTAATCTTCCAGCCGGCCTTTCTGAAAAGCTCAATGGTGGACTTCTCAAGGCTGCCTTTTGGAATGCCAAGCTTTATCAGTGGTTCGCTCATTTTGAGCCTCCATATACTTCATCGGGATCGAAAACCCTTTCCCCGTCAATCTTCAGTGTATCGCCCTGTACAACCCTGAAAAAACAACTTCGATATCCCAGGTGACAGGCCGCGTCTCCTATCTGGTTCACCTTGATGACAACAGTATCATCGTCGCAATCAACACGGATCTCCTTCACCTCCTGCAGGTTGCCCGAGGACTCACCCTTTTTCCACAGCTTGTTTCGGGACCTGCTCCAGTAATGGGCAATCCCTGTTTCAAGGGTTTTCTCCCAGGCTTCCCTGTTCATGTAGGCCAGCATCAGCACCTCGCCGGTCTGGTAGTCCTGTGCTATGGCGGGTATCATCCCGTCCTGTTTCTCAAAATCCAGTTCAATCATTGCATTATCCTTTTATAAACATTTACATTATGGAAACCACAGAGACACAGAGGTACAGAGAAAAATAGTGTAAAGGATTACCGCTAAGTTGCTAAGTATGTAAAGAAACACAAAGGGAAAATATTTAGAAAAATAAATATCTTATTCATTTCTTTGCGCCCTTTGCGCTCTTCGCGACTTTGCGGTAATTTTTTTAAAATCTCCCTCTGCATCTCTGTGCCTCTGTGGTAAATCTTCGAAGTATATGATACAATTATATACGTATTTAGAATACTTATACTGTATTGACAATAAAAAAAGAAATGCTTTTCACCTGCAAGGTGTTTTTTTATTATGGAAAAATATATTGACAAAAGCAGGGGGCATAGTGTTTCTAAGGGTTCATTCAGAACACAAGCGTATGAACAACTGCCGGAAATAATTAAAAATGATGCGAGGACGTGATGGATTACTCTAAGACTGTAAATCTTCCATCTTCTGATTTTCCAATGAGGGCCAACCTTCCCAAGAGGGAACCTGACATGGTGGCCCAGTGGGAAAAGGAGAGGATTTACGATAAGATTCTGGAAATGCGAAAGGACGCGAAAGAATATATACTGCATGACGGTCCGCCGTACGCGAACGGCAATATTCACATGGGACATGCCCTTAACAAGCTGTTGAAGGATATTATCATAAAGCATAAGACCATGTCCGGTTACCGGGCCCCCTATGTGCCCGGTTGGGACTGTCACGGGCTTCCCATTGAACTGCAGGTAACCCGTACAATCGGTGAGAAGGCAAGGGATATGCCGCGCCTTGACATAAGAAAAAAATGCAGGGAATACGCCGAAAAGTTCGTATACATCCAGATGGAAGAATTCAAGCGCCTGGGCGTGTTTGGTGATTTCGATAATCCCTATCTTACCATGTCCGGCCATTACGAGGCCACCATCGTTGAGGTTTTCGGTTCGCTGTTTGAGGCAGGTTTTATTTACAGGGGCAAGAAACCAATATACTGGTGTCCCAACTGCGTGACCGCACTTGCCGAAGCTGAAGTGGAGTATGATGATCACAAGTCTCCATCCATCTACGTGAAGTTCGCGGTTGATCCCGGTTCTATTGATATTGAAGGGGTGGAAAGCAGCAACGTGCACGTAGCGGTCTGGACCACCACCCCCTGGACGCTGCCGGCTAACCTGGCGGTGGCCTTTCACCCGGGTTTTCCCTATGCCGTGTACAGAAGTGAAAATGATTTTCTCATACTGGCCGAGGGGCTTGCGGAAATGATGAGTGAGGTTACCGGTAAACCGCTGGAGAAAATAGCTGATGTTACCAATGATCAGATAGAAAAACTGGAAGTACAACATCCCTTCATTGACCGTGAATCGAAAGTTATATTTGCAGACTTCGTTACCCTTGAGCAGGGTACCGGTGTGGTTCATATTGCCCCCGGTCACGGTCTTGAAGACTACATGGTTGGGCAGAAGTACGGTATTGATACCTATTGCCCCGTTGATGACGAGGGTAAATTTACCGAAGAGTTTTCAGAGATGAAAGGGGTTAATGTTTTTGATGCCAACCCGGAAATCGTGAAGATGCTGGAAAAAGCCGGTGTGCTGATATTCACACAGGAAATCGAGCATTCATACCCCCATTGCTGGCGCTGTAAAAAACCCCTGATCTTCAGGGCAACAGAGCAGTGGTTCTTTCTCATCGATCATAATGATTTACGTAGCCTCGCATTGGAAGCCACTGATAAGACCATGTGGATACCCAAGTGGGGGGAGATGCGGTTTAGAAGCATGGTTGAGTCACGTCCGGACTGGTGCCTTTCGCGGCAGCGGTCATGGGGGGTGCCCATCCCGTCCTTCCATTGTAAAAAATGCAAAAAGAACATGATGGACCAGCGAAGCATTTTCCACTTTGCAAAACTTTCAAGGGAAAAGAGCATAGACGCCTGGTACACGGATGACATAAAGGATCTTATACCCGAAGACTTTACATGCGAATGCGGCAGCGACCAGTTCGAAAAGGAATTTGATATACTGGACGTGTGGTTTGATTCAGGGGTGTCTCACTTCGCGGTACTTGACAGCTGGGATCAGCACAGGTGGCCGGCCGACCTCTACCTGGAGGGAAGCGATCAGCACAGGGGCTGGTTTCAGTCATCTCTCTGGCCGGCACTGGCCCTTCGGCAGCGTGCCCCTTATATGACGGTACTTACCCACGGCTTTATACTGGATGAGCAGGGAAAAGCCATGAGCAAGTCGATGGGCAACGTTATTCCTCCGGAAGAGCTTATCAAGAAATACGGCGCGGACATCATACGCCTGTGGGTTGCCTCGGAGGATTACCGTAACGACCTGCGTATCGGGTATGACATGATGCAGCAGATATCCGATTCGTACAGAAAGATCAGAAATACCTTCAAGTTTATACTGGGCAATATCTCGGGTTTCACCGAAAAAGACCTGGTTCCCTACGGGGAACTGAGTGATATAGACAAGTGGATGCTCTACAAGTTGTGGATCCTTTCAGAACAGGTTACCGGGCATTACGAGGAATTCGAGTTTCACATGGTATACCGCAGAATCTTAAACTTCTGCGCGGTAGACCTTTCATCAGTGTATTTCGATATGTCCAAGGATATCCTTTATATTGAAAAGCAGGATGCCCACAGCCGCAGATCCAATCAGACGGTGCTGTACCAGATACTGCATACGATAGTGCGGTTGATCGCCCCGGTTCTTGCCTTCACCTCGGAAGAGGTATGGAAATTTATGGGTAATGATGGTTCCATTCATTTGCAGAATTATTATCTCCTGGATAAAGAGTTCAACAATCCGGAAGTGGCAGAAAAAATGGAAAAGCTGGTTGAGATCAAGAAGGACCTTCTGAAAGCACTTGAGTTGAAACGTAAAGAGAAGATCATCGGTACTTCACTTGAAGCCGAGGTTACCATTTACGTGAAAAGCCAGTCTGCCCGGGATCTTCTTTACGAAATGGGTGAGGACAGGATCAGGTTTTTCCAGGTGGCCATGGTGATTCTTGCCGATGAGAAACAGGATGAGATGGAAGACTATGAAAGTGCTTCCATAAGGGTAGACCGGTCAAAGGGCGAAAAATGTGCGCGATGCTGGAATTACTCATACCAGCTTGGTACAGACAAGGAACACCCGGAACTGTGTCCCAGGTGCACTGAGATCATTCACCAGATTAATGGATAACTGGATAGATAAACTGAATAAATTTTGCCACAGATACACACAGATTAACACAGATGAGATAGTGAAGAGTTATCAACAAATCCATGGATTATCAATGTAATTCATTCATGGTAACATCAGTGTATATCGAGTGAAATGGGTAACTAAATAATAAAGGGATAGTGTATATACTATGAAGCTGCAGAATAGAAAACATATGGCGGCGGTTGCCATTTTCATGGTGACCCTTGTCCTTGATATTATTACCAAGTACCTGGTGGAGACCAACATCGCCAGGGGTGAGCGTATTGACGTGATGGGAAGCTTTGTGCAGTTAACACTGCTGTATAATGACGGTGGGGTGTTTGGCATTCTCAGGGGGCATCAGACTTTCTTTCTTATCGTTTCAATCATGGTGTTTATCCTTCTTGTAGGATTTTACATACTGGAACCGAGAAAAACATGGCTTTTTACGGTTGCCATGTCGCTGGTTTTTTCAGGAGCCATAGGCAATATACTGGACCGGGTTTCAGGTAAACCCGGGGTTGTTGATTTCATCTA
>CAZAOK010000045.1:0-28713 GCA_964486725.1 uncultured Leptospiraceae bacterium | reverse complement strand
TATTCAAAATTGACATTGAAATTTGTTTTATTACCCGAAATTTAATTCACTCCCAGACGCTTTTTCGGTTTATATAAAAATAAATCTTGATTTTACATCAGGCTGATTTTACTATTACTTTAAGGAATGACTTATTGATGCTCTGACTTGAATACAGGATGTTGATTTTCTTGTTAATGCGCAGTGCAAATGTGCCGAATATTGTAACATGGTTAAGAATATGTCCCATGGTTGCAAAGCTGCAGCAACATTGAAAGGGAAATCAGCAGTGGCAAGAGCAGAGTCACAATTTGCGGAGGTACTATAATATGATAACAATGCAACAACTGGAAGAGCTTGAGGGCAGGATAATAAAGGCGTTACAGCTTATCGGTGACCTTCGAAGTGAGAACGCGAAACTTGAAACAGATAACGAATCTTTGAAAGTAGAGGCTGAAGAAGCGCGGTTAAGTCTTGAAGAGAAAGAGCAGGAAGTGGCACGGATACAGAAAGAACTGGAGCAGGTTTCCGCTGAGCTGGCGTCACTGAAATCAAAAGAAGATGAACTTGAGAAGAAAATGCTTCAGTTGCTTGGTAAGCTTGATGTTCTCCAGTCTGATGATTCTGCTGATTACCGGGCCACGGCAGCAAGCATGGATGCAGAGCGTGCGTCCGCTCCCTCATCTCCGCCACCTGCTGAACCGAAAACAGAAAGACCAACTGAACCCGCTTTTGAAGAACCGGTTATGGAATCGGTGCCATCAGAAGAACCGTCAGGGGCCGTTGAAGAGGATGAAGACGAAATTATTATTATCGATGATGATACCGGTTCTTCTGAAGATGAAGGTATAATGGTGGACACTACGCCTGAAGAGGAAGACGAAATAATATTACTGGATGATGATGAAGATGAAATCGTTATCGATGACATGGATGAAGATACAGTGATTGTTGACGAAGGTGAAAAGGAAACTGATTCTTCAGCGGCAGTTACCAGTGATGATGAAGATTTTCTCATTATCGAAGACGATGAAAAGTAATATGTACGCAGTATAATAAACTATTAAAATGGATAGGCTGATGGAATGCACCATGGAAGAAAACAAGGTAAAAGTAAACATCTATGGTCACACCTATACCATTCAGGGTGACGCGTCTCCTGAATACATTCTCCATGTTGCTGAGTATGTGAACAGCAAGATGGAGGATGTGAGCAGGAATATTTCCAATGGGAACCTGGTACAGGTGGCAATCTTAACCGCCCTTAATATCGCGGATGAATATTTCCAGTTGAAAGATATGGAAGTTGGTATTACAGGCGAGCTGGAACAAAAAACCAGGGCGCTCATATCTATGCTGGACGAGGGGCTTATTGGTGATATATTCTCCAACATTCATTCGATTTCTGATCGATAAACTGGTAGTACAGTCCTCTTTTTTTTCACTTTTCTCCAAAAACTATAGTAATAAACCTGAAGAGCATGTCTGCTGAATACAATACTTTGACCGACGAACAACTGGTTATTGAGTTTAAATCCGGTAATGAAGGGGCTTTCGATGTTCTTTATTCGCGGTATGCTGACAGGTTGTGGAAAATGATCTACGGGTATACCCACGATCAGGATGATGCCATTGATGTGCTGCATGACGTGTTTATACGGGTGTATATGCATATTGATTCATTTAAGGTGGACAGGGCATTCTCATCATGGATATACCGTATTGCCATCAACTGCGCCAAGAATTTTCTGAAAACACGTAATAAGAATAATCTTCTCACGGAGAAAGAAAAAAAACGTGTTGAATTATCCCCGGACGAAGAGTCTCCGGAAGAACGCATACTGAGGAATGAGGATATGTTGTCTTTTTCAGAAGCGGTTGATTCATTGAAGGAAAAGTTCAGGACAGTATTTCTTCTGCGCTTTAGAGAAAGAACACCATACGCGGACATCGCAAGGATACTTGGTATTTCTGAAAGAACCGCAAAGTGGCGGATGCAGAAGTCTATTGAACTGATTATAGATTATTTGAAAGACAGGAATGTAATATAAAACCTGATGGGACATATTACACAACTGCAGAAACGAAAATGAACGTATATGAAGAAATAAAACAGATCATTCGGCAGCCGAAAACCAGGCGGCGGTATGGGGATGTTGATTCGAAGAAATTGATTTCCCTTCTTGATACATGGAATAAAACTGTTCCGGAAATTGATACCGTTGCCATGCGTGAGGAGATTAAGAAAAAGGCCCGCAGGCATACCGCCTCCTCACCTGGCAAGCCATGGTACCTGCCGGGGATTGCCGCCGCGGCAGTTGTGGTGATGCTGGCAGGCGCCATATTTCTTTTAACGGGTCCCCGTAATGATATACCCGGAAAATCTTCCGGGAGCGCGATGTGCACTTTTGTCGTGGGGGAAGCAACACTTCAACGAGACGGGGCAACACGGGAGCTGACACCGGGAACAGATGCCCATCCAGGTGATATTGTTATTACCGGTCAGGATTCGATGGTTGACCTTGAGATACCGGGCCGTTTTCGTATGAGGATCAGGGAAGGGTCAAGAATTCGTTTAAGCGCACTGCATGTAAAGGAAAATGGAAACCTTGATGTGAATGGTAATATGAAGAATGGAAGGGTGCTGCTTTCAATAAAGAAACTGGCAAGGGGGGACAGCGCGTATATACATACCCCAACGTCGGTTGCCGGTGTTCGGGGTACCACCTTCTCAGTTGCGGTTGACTCAAAAAAGAATGTCACTGTAAAGGTACTGGAGGGAAAAGTCAGGCTTGCGCCAAAAACCGGTGATAACAAGAGTCCCCTCCATTCAGAAGCGGTGGACATCGCTGATGGGCAGATATGCAGGGTTGATCCTGAAAAAGTTGAGCAGATTAAACGATTGATTTCAGAAGGGAAACCCCTTGATAATCATAAAAGTGTATTTACGGTGATTCCAGTAGAAGATGCGGCGCATGAAGCATTTGAAGAGCTTTCAGATTTCAGCGACGAAAAAATTACCGCAACGCAACATGCTGCCATGAGGGTGCTTACCATCAAAGCTGATCCCGAATACAGCAGGATATATATAAATAATACATTTCGGGGACGGGGCCGTGTATCCATGACCGTGTCTCCGGGTACTTATAATGTGCAGGTTACAGCTCCCGGTTACCGGGATACTTCTTTTGATGTACCCGTAGCATCTGAAAATATAACCAGGGAAGTGCCACTGAAACAACAGGTAGTTACCCGGAATTCCTTTCAAAGGTGGAGTGTGAAAACCACTGCAAACCATTTTTTACCAGTTCCCGGAAGCAGTGATACCATAGCCATCAGCGACGATGGTACAGTCAGCAGGATTTCGGGAGATCATGTTACCTGGCAGAAAAAATTCGCGACACGAACCACATCCACCCCCATTATCGCTGAGAACATGATGATCGTTGGTACAGCAGATGAATACATACATGCTATCAGGCTTTCTAATGGATCAATTGGGTGGAGCGTGCAGCTGGAAGGTGTTATCTATCCGGGGGCAGTGCCGGTTGTCGTTGATGGACACGTGTTCGCGGCTACAACCAGGGGCAGGGTATATGATATTTCCATGAACGGTACAAAGAAATGGCAGATTGATGTTGATGGCGGTGTATATTCAACACCGGTAAAGAGCGGACGTATGCTGTTTGTTGTGTCACAGGAAGGGATTTTCTATGGTATAGATGTCACATTGAAAATCATAGTAATAAAAAAAGAAGTGGGAAGGGTTTTCGGCGCGGCTCTTGCCACGCAAAATTCAGAGATAGTTATTGCCGGATATGATGGGAATGTCATGAAATACAACTACCTGGATGATGAGATCGTATGGACCTATAATACCGGGAACCATATCCTGCTGGATATTATTTCAGATGGCAGTTCATACTACGTGTGTGATACGGACGGGGTAATGTACAAGCTTTCAGATTCAGGAGAATTGCTCTGGAAGAATGAACTTGGCAACAGGGTTGAACACAAGCCTGTTCTTGATGGTAATGACGTCGTTGTTGTTGCCGAGACGGTTCTATACCGGCTTTCTGCCGAAAACGGGAAGCTGCAGTGGTCATATGTACTGCCTGCACCTGCCAGTTCAAATCTTGCCATAGGCAATCAGTACATGTATATCGGAACCACACAAAAAGGGGTTCTCAGGGTTAGAAAGTAATTTTGTTTTTCCCTTTTTCTTCATTACATTGGTATAATTATTGATACTTCCTGTCTGGAGACATATTATGAAACGAAAAATTATCAGTATATTACTTGTATCAGCATTAATAGTTGCACTATCCTGCTCAAAAGAAGAAGCTAAAAATAAGAATACCGCGTTGATTACCTTTCTCCTGGGGGATGTAACCTACATGGATAATGGGCAGTGGAATCCCGCGGAGCCGGGTTTACAGCTTTTGGAAACCCAGAGACTTAAAACCGGTGACAGGTCAGCAGCTGATGTACAGATCGGTGAGAGCGTGGTAAGGGTCAAGGAAAACAGCGAGCTGATACTTGCTACCCTCTACAAGGGAGAAATAAGCGGACTTGAAAAAAATTCCCTTGAACTGACAGTAGGGAAACTGCTGGTGAAACCTAAAAAACTGCTGAAAGGTGAAGAATTTCAGGTGAAAACACCTACCGCGGTTGCCGGTGTGCGGGGAACCCGGTTCGTGGTGGAAGCGTCAAAGACCAGGGACACCCGGGTATCGGTTCTCGAGGGAAAGGTGAAGGTAAACCGGCGTATAAAGGCGCTGGAAGAAATTGAATCTTCCTCGGTTAAAGACGAAGCGGTTATAAAACAGTTTGAACAAAAAGTTGAAGAAAATTCTGTTACAGTAAGCAGAAATTCATCGGCTGAAGTAGACGCTAAAACAGTTGACGAGACAAATGTAAAAGTTGAGAAGATTGTTAAAGATCTTGAAAAATCAGAAGAGATTGCTTCCACGCCAGGGGATACGGCGACCCGTGAAGCAACAGTACCACAAAAGACTGTTGATGAAAAAGTTGAACTTGCAAAAGTGATGCCTGTGAAAGCTGTTCCGGTAAAAAGAGCAGTGGCGGCAGACATGGCGTTGAAGAAAGAGTTTGATGATATTAAGAAAGTTGAGATAAAAGAAGTAAAAGCTGAGAAAGAGAAGACTTCATTGCGTATACAGGTTGCACCTGATGACGCCACAGTGTCCATCAATAACGAAACAATAGGACAGGGCAATGCCAGTGTAATGCTTTTACCGGGAACATACACCATACAGGTGTCGAAGAAAGGCTATGAGCCGGTCAGCAAAAAAATTAAAATCGGGGCAGAGCCTGTTGAGCAGAGTATAACACTTGGTATATCCAGGTCTGATGTACGGGTGAAGGTTAATCCGCAAAATGCCCGGGTATACATTGATGGAGAATTGATGGGAAGCGGGTCAATTTCCACTTCGCTTTCCCCCGGCACGTATGTTCTTAACGTAAAAGCTCCCGGATACCAGGATGTCAATACCAGTATTAAGGTAGAGCAGGGGCAGCCACTCACCAGGAGCCTGCGTCTCCAGGTTAGACCAACTGAATGGTCATTGAAGCTGGACTCACCTGCAGAAAATATTGTCTATCATAATGACGTGATGTATCTCTCCTCACGTGACCGAACGGTAAGGGCTTTTTCACGCACTACAGCGAAGACATTGTGGAAACGTACGATCCCTACAGTTGTATCATCCGGATTTGTTGCCGATGAAAAAAACCTGTATTTCGGTACGGCGGATGAGTATTTTTACATGATAAACGCGAAAAACGGTAAAACAGCATGGAGAAAAAAACTTAACGGTGCCGTCATAAATGACGCCGCACCGGTGATAACCCCGGCAACGGTATACGTGGCAAGCAGCAGGGGTACTGTTTATGCCTTCTCAAAAACAGGAAAAGAAAAGTGGAAAAGTGAAGTATCGGCAGGGATAATGGAATCACCTGTTCTTGCAGGCGGAAAGTTGTTCTGTGCCGCCCAGGACGGGATACTGTACGCCATCGACGCGGATAACGGTAAACCGGTATGGACTGAAAAAATCGGTGAGCGTTTTAAGATCGCTTTTGGCGGTGACAGCGTATTGGCTGTGAGTTATTATGGAAATGTCAAGGCATTGTCCAGTAAGAATGGTGAAGTGAAATGGGAGAATGAATTTGACGGAACATATATCGTGAACCCCTTCATTTATGGTGATAAAGTGGTGATGGCAAGCCTGGACGGCACCATCGTGGCACTTGGAAAAGACAAAGGGGAGAAAATATTTGTTTCTGATCTTGATCATCCCATTCGTCATGATATAACGATAGAGGGAAATTCCATGTTCGTTTCAGCCGGTCATTCAATATTTATGCTAAACAGCGCGGGTGAGGTGGCGTGGGAGCATGATACAGGTTCAAATATCGGCACATCAGCCCTGGTTTCCGATAAGCAGGTCTACGTGGGGCTTGATAATGGACGGGTTATATCGGTAAGGCGAAAACTGTAGAATATACTACACATATCCGATATAAATAAAAGGCGACAAACCATGGTCGCCTTTTATAATGGATAGAAAAAATGCTTGAAAAGCTGAATGTATACTTTTAGAGTACTTAATAATTTGGCAGCATATTCGCAATTTTCTTTTATAATTGTACATGCATTGTAGTATACTGTTACTATGTAATACTGCAGTGAGTATGGTATTTAAAACATCCGGCAGCAGGTGACTGAATATGAACTTGAATGAACTTATCAGAAACCAGGAAGGCGTACAGGATAACGCTGAAATTCTGGAAGATAAAGAAGAAAATGTTATAGAGGGAAATGTTATACAGCTTGTGAGTTTTCTTCTTGAAGAACTGGAATATGGTGTGGATATCCTGTCTGTTCATGAAATTCTGAGAATACCGGATATCACCAGGCTGCCTAATACTCCGGATTACATAATCGGTGTGATAAACCTCAGGGGCAATGTTATACCTGTTATTAACATGAGAATACGGTTCGGCTTTGAAAATGCTGATTATACCGAACTCAGCAGGATTATTGTTATTGAAACCGCGGGAAAACAGGTTGGGCTGCTGGTTGATAACGTATACCAGGTTGTGAGGATCCCGGAAACGAATATTGATCCTCCTTCAGAGCTGATAGAAGGGGTGTCAGAGGATTATCTTTTGGGGATTGGAAGATTAACTGACAGGTTAATAATAATACTTAACCTTGATAATATACTTTTCTCTATTGAAGATGAAAATGAAGTCATATAAGGGTGTCGTTATTTTTAATTAATGCTGGAGAAAAAGAATGGCCTTTTCACTTGGGGAATATCAGGACATTTTTCTTGAAGAAGCCGATGAACAACTGCAGGAGCTTAACCAGAATCTGCTTGCCCTTGAGAAAGGTGGAGCTGACCAGGAGATAATTAATAATATCTTTCGGGCGGCACATTCACTGAAAAGCTCGGCAGCGTTTGTGGGGTTAGCCGACTTAAGCGATCTTGCCCATAAAATGGAAAACCTGCTTCAGGGTATTCGTGATAAAACCATGAACGTGACCCCTGAAATTGTTGATCTTTTATTTCAGTGTTTTGACGTAATCAGTGAAGTAATCGGCGAAGTGGCTTCAGGTAATCCTCCAACGGGAGACCTGACCGATATTATCGAGAAAATTGCCGCCATGTCAAATGGCGAGGTTCCCGATGCTATGGCCGCCACCCCTTCTGTTGACAGGGGAATGCAGGAAGAAACAGGTAAAATTCCCCTGTCCCCTGCTGATGGAAAGCAGATCAAGGAAGGATTGCAGCGTGGATTATCCTGCTCTGAAGTAACTGTATTCATTGATCCTGATGCCCCCATGAAATCGTTGAAGGCACAGTTAATTCTCACAAACCTGGAACGTGTGGGTAGTATTGTTAAAATGTATCCGGATATAGATACTGTAACAGAGCCGGGTTTCAATAACATACTGCAGCTTGTTCTGCTGACAAAAGAACCCGCCGATGAAGTTCGAAAAGCATGTGATATCGACCAGATATCACGTATAGATATGCGCCGCATTGAACTGGTTCAGAAAGAAAACAAGGTAGCATTGAAATTTTCACAGAACGAGACAATTCTTGAAGATGAAGAGTATATTACAAACGCAGAGGACTCTTTACAATCTCCCGCTACTAATGGCCTTGAGCCAGCCGTAGAAGAGATACTTCCAGAAGATGATGAGAAGGACGAGGTGGAGCACCGCGTAGACAGGCGTGCGCCGGTTTTGAAAACAGTGAAGGTTTCTGTTGATAAACTTGACCAGCTTCTTAATAACGTGGGTGAACTTGTAATCGCCAATTCGGGGTTTTACAAACTTTTCGAGGAAATGAAAAGAATCGAGCTGGATAAATCCATTACCAGTGAATTCAAGAGCCGCATGGAGCAGATGTCCCGTATCGCGAAAGACCTGCAAAGCGGTATTATGAAAACAAGGATGGTGCCAATCGGCCAGGTCTTTACCAGGTTTAACAGGCTTGTGCGGGACCTTGCGAAAGAATTTGATAAAAAAGTGACACTTGAAATAAAGGGTGAAGAAACAGAGTTAGATAAAAAAGTCATCGATGTTATAGGCGAGCCCATGATGCATCTTATCAGGAATGCGATTGATCATGGTATTGAAACAGAAGAAGAAAGAAGACAGTTAAAGAAAAAAGAGCTGGCGGTTATAACCCTGAATGCCTACCAGGGGGGCAACCAGATATTCGTTGAGGTTAGTGATGATGGCCGTGGGCTTGACGTGAACCAGATCAAGAAAAAAGCCATTGAAATGGGACTGGCCACACCAGATATGGTGGCGAACATGGACCGGGAGGATGTGTATAATTTTATATTCAACCCCGGTTTTTCCACATCGGCAGTAGTTACGGATATATCCGGACGTGGCGTGGGGATGAACGTGGTTCGTGAGACAGTTAATGAACTGAACGGTAATGTCAGCATAGAAACTGAACCGGGCATGGGAACCAGGTTCATCATGTCATTTCCCCTTACCCTGGCTATTATACCTGCTATCATGGTGCGGGTGCAGAAAGAAATGTATGCCATACCGCTTTCTGATGTGATAGAAACAATAAAGATTGTACCCGAAGAAATAACGACCATTGAAGGACACGAGGTTATCAATCTCAGGAGTGAAATTCTTTCATTGCTTCGTCTCAACAGGTTTGTAAACAGCAAAACCAGTATTAAAAAGGGAGAAAAAACCCCTGTTGTTGTTGTGGGTTACGGTAACAGGAAGATAGGATTGATCGTTGATTACCTGGAAGGGAAACAGGAAATCGTTATAAAATCACTGGAGCAGAATTATAAGACAGTACCGGGGCTTGCCGGCGCGTCAATTCTTGGTGATGGCAGTATCTGTCTTATCCTTGATATTTCTTCCATGATAAACAAGGTTATATCCCAGCAGGAGTCCCTTTCATGGGAGGAAAAACAGAAAATACTTGAAAACCAGGAAAGTGAATATGAAGAATTAGTGCCGGAAGTTGATACTGTGAAACTGACAACTGAAGAAGGCACCTCTCTAAAACATGAAGAGCCCGGCCCTGAAAAAGACATAATTCCTCCGCCACCTGATGATGACAGAAAAGTTTCCCCTTCAGATATTAAGGCCAGTGCACCGGTGACGTCAGAACCCATCAGGGAGGATATCGTTTTTAAAAAAGAAGAAAAACAAGAACCAGAGATTAAGTCTGAAATGGAAGAAGAATCCAAATCCATGCCAGGGCTCGAAAAAAGCGGGACACCTGAGCCAGTTGAACATGAAATACCTGTGAAATCAGAAGATGTTAACGAAGAAGAGAGTGTCGCAGGTAAAATCGAAGAAGAAACAGATGAAGATGACGCTGCGATTGAACAGCGTGTGAAGGATGCATTGACAAATTTCAGGCAGGAATTGCAGGACAACGTGAAGTCTACCCTTGAAGGAACTGAGGACAAGGATTATATTCGTCAGAAACTTGATATTGATGATAGTGATCTAAGCCGTATACAGATACTGGCAAACGTGGGAATAACTGATGCGGCCGATTCATTGTCAAGAATAATCAATAAGAGGGTTGATTTATCTATACCGGATGTATCACTTCTTCCTGTTGAAGAAATACCGGTAGAAGTTGGTGATATCGATAGTGTATATATTGGTGTGTATATGCCGATGGTGGGAGATATCAAGGGAACAATTCTATTCAGCTTTAAAGAGGATACAGGTTTTGAACTGATAGACCTGCTTTTCGGGTTGTCACAGGGTGAAACACATGAATTAACAGAAGACGGTGAATCAGCCCTCATGGAGATCACCAATATAGTCGGTTCGGCGGTGGTTAATGCCTTCTCGGAGAAAATCGAGATTGCGATTAAACCAACGGTTCCTACTATCGTGCATGATTATATGCAATCTATTCTGGATTCCATCCTGGCATTTCATAATGTAGATAATGAATATGCCCTGGTAATGGATACTGAATTCTTCCATCAGGATGATAAAGTAATAGGAAAACTTCTTGTATTGCCTCAAACTGAGTCATTGAAAAAAATAGTACAGCAATTGCGGGATTAATGGCAGAGAAAATAAAAGTACTGGTTGTTGATGATTCAGCACTTGTAAGAAAGATCATCACAGATATCCTTGAAAGTGATCCGATGATGGAGGTTGTTGGTACTGCCAATAATGGAAAATCTGCCATCTTCAAGAATCAAACTTTAAATCCGGATGTAATTACCCTGGATATTGAGATGCCCATTCTTGACGGGCTTCAGGCATTGCAGGAGATTATACGTACTAATCCTAAACCCGTCATTATGATGAGCGTTCTTACGCAGCATGGAGCGGATGCCACCTTCAAGGCACTGGAATATGGGGCGGTGGATTTTATCCCCAAACCATCCTCTGTTCTGTCATTATCTGTGGAAGATATCGCCGAATTGCTTATCACAAAGATCAAGGCGGTATACCGGTCTGATATAAAGTTTCATGTTAAAGAGGAGGATTACAAGAATCGGCCTACTGAGACAACGATTTTTGAGCCGGTTGAAGAAACAAGAGCCGGACCTGTCGCTCTGAAAAAACGTGAAAGTTCGAAGGTTATTGGAATTGGTACATCAACAGGAGGTCCGTCAGCACTTCTTAAAGTGTTCCAAAATCTTCCAAAAGAGGTGCCAACCCCAATACTGGTTGTGCAACATATGCCCGCCGGGTTTACCAGTGCTTTCGCGGAAAGGCTTAATAATACCTGTTTGATGAATATTAAAGAAGCAGTTGATGGTGATGAACTCTGGCCGGGCTGGGGTTATATTGCTCCCGGTGATAAGCATATGATCGTTGAAAAGAAGAAGAATAAAAGCATAATCCGTATTTCCGAAGGAGAAAAGGTCTCAGGTCACCGTCCATCTATTGATGTTCTTTTCAATTCTATTGCCGAGACCTCTAAAGCGGATTCTTTTGGTGTGATAATGACCGGGATGGGAAAAGATGGTTCACAGGGAATTTTAAAAATACACAAAACCGGCGGATATACACTGGCTCAGAACGAAGAGACATCCGTGGTATATGGAATGAACCGGGTGGCTGTAGAAATTGGCGCCATTCGGGAAATCGTATCATTATCAGAGATTGCACAGCGAATTGTGGATAACCTGTAGTCCTGTTAATGTATAAAAAAACGAATGGGAATAAAATTTTTGTTGAAGTGATTCATGCAAAGCAGTAATATGTTTCATGATGGCATTATAACACATGGTACATAGATATTTTTACCACTCTGGAGTATTGTAATGGCAAAAATCTTAGTCGTCGATGATGCAAAATTCATGCGGACTCTTGTGAAGGATGCCCTGGTCCCCAAGGGACATGAAGTTATAGGTGAAGCAGAAAACGGCATGGAGGCCGTAGAACTCTACAAGAAGCTAAAACCTGATCTTGTTACAATGGATATTACCATGCGAGAGAAGGATGGTATTGAAGCAGCTGAAGAAATACTTAACACTGATCCGCAGGCCCGCATTATAATGGTGACAGCCCTGGGACAGGAAAATCTTTTAACAAAGGCTATAAAGATAGGTGTTAAAGATTTTGTTGTTAAGCCATTCCCACCTGAAAGGCTGCAGAAAGCTGCAGAAAAGGCACTCAGTTGAAACAATAACGCAGGTAACATTTCTGCAGGTTCGACACAATTAGATTATGATAACAGGCGTCATTTATGGCGTCTTTACATAATGTCGTAAACCAGTTCAATCCTGTGCGGCTCATGTAATAGATAATTAATGGTAACCGGTCTATAATGATATGGCAGTAAATGGAAATACTGAACAGGGCGTCACTGATCAGAAATATATAATACATATTGACAATTTTGAAGGGCCTCTTGACCTTCTCTGGTCATTAATAAAAAAAGCCAAAATTGATATCACCGAGATTTCACTTGCCGATATAACCGAGCAGTACTTACAGTACCTGAAACTGATGGAACAGTTAAATGTAAATATCGCCATGGATTTTATTGTTATGGCAAGTGAATTGATATTTTATAAATCCCGTGTGCTGCTTCCTGGAGCGGAAATAGATGATGAATATTTCGTTCCTCCACTTCCCCCCGAGCTGGTGCAGAAACTACTGGAGTACAAAAAGTATCAACAGGCCTCAAGGGCCCTGTGGGATATGTTTGAGATACAATCTGATTCGTATACAAGGATCAATTATCCACAGGTTGATAATGAAGATGACCCGGTACTTGTGGAAGTCAGCCTGTTTGATCTTCTGAATGCCTTTGTTAAAGTGCTGGACTCACAGGAGACGGTAGAGGACAGGGAAATAGTATTTGACGAAATACTGGTTAGCGACAAGATACGGTTCATTACTGATAAGCTGCATGATCGTGACCAGATACACTTTTCCGAGATATTTTCAGAAAGACCCGGAAGGGGGGAAATTGTTGCCTCGTTTCTGGCAATACTGGAAATGGCCAAGACCGGCCTTATAAAACTGATGCAGCATCGCACATTCGGGGATATACGGATTTTCAGGCGATTTAGCAATGAATCAAGATAGTGTATACGTATCCCGTAACAGCATTTTGCCAAGCTAGCATAAAGAGGAAGTACCAATAAAGAAAATGGAAGATCAGAAAAGGGATATTCAGGAAATATCAGAAGAAGGTCATCCCCCTGTCGAAGATGATAATGATGTAGAATCCTCACATGATAACATGGTTGAGCATCAGGCCGACCAGGGAGACCAGGAATCTGAAGAAGACAGATTAAAGGGTATCTTTGAGGCCATATTATTTCTTTCCAATGAGCCATTACCCATCACATTCTTTACCAGGGAGTTCGGAATCGATCCCACGCAGACCAGGATTTTAATTGATTCACTGGTGGACGAATACGAAGAACGGGATGGGGGAATCAAACTTGTGGAAATATCAAATGGTTTTCAGTTTATAACCAGCAAAAAGTATGCCGAGCCGATTCGCAGGGTTATGGGGTTTAAGAAAACCGACACGTTATCCAGGGGGATGCTGGAAACTTTGTCCATCATAGCATATCGACAGCCAATCATGCTGGCAGAGATTGAAGAGTTGCGGGGGGTGTCGTCACGTATGATGGTCGCAAACCTCATGAAAAAAAACCTGGTAAAACCTGTCGGCAGAAAAGAGTTGCCCGGAAGACCACTCACGTATGGTACCACTGATGAATTTCTGAGATATTTCGGGTTGAACAAATTATCTGATCTGCCCAGGTTATCAGAAATAAAAGAATTTTCTTTCGGGGACGAGGAATAATATGGGCAGTAAACGTACACAACTTGAAAGTAAAATCATTGAAATGCTTTCTGAATGGGAAGCGGTGTATCTTGAAGAATTAAAGGGGAGGGATGAAGCCTCGGGGACAGAAGATCTTTTTTCTATGCGGATGGACGTTATCCGCCATATCGAAGAAACTTGTTCGGATACGATGGACAAGGATACCCTTATCCGCGTATTTAATGATCTGATAACCGGTGTATATATGCAGGCTGATCCCTTCAAGGTGGCATATCTCGGGCCCGTTGGTACATTTACTCATATCGCTTTACTTGAAATATTTGGTGACCAGGTAGAAGCCCTTCCACAGAAGACCATATCAGACGTGTTTAACGTGGTGGAGTCAGGTAGGGCCCGTTTCGGGGTTGTTCCAATTGAGAACAGCACAGAGGGGGCTGTTACATATACCCTTGACGAATTTATGGAAACTGATCTTCAGATAGTAAGTGAGAAATTTTTGCGAATAACATACAGCCTGGTTTCTCTGTGCAATGACATTGGCCAGGTGAAAAAGATCTATTCACACCCGCAACCACTGGGTCAATGTAAAGCCTGGTTGAGGACAAACCTGCCCAATGCCGAGTTAAACTCGGTGAGTTCAACCGCCATGGCTGCCGAAACAGCCGCGTGGGACAAGTTCTCTGCCGCGATTGCTTCAAATCTTGCATCAAGGCTTTATAACCTGAATGTGCTTGTCAGCGGTATTGAAGATTCAAGACAGAATTTTACCCGTTTTCTTGTACTGGGTAAAAAGGAGAATCCTGTTACGGGTAATGATAAGACTTCAATTGTCTGCGCGCTAAAAGATCGTCCCGGTGCCCTGTATAATCTTCTTCGACCATTTGCCGATTCTGGTATTAATATGACAAAAATAGAATCACGCCCGGACAAGAAGAAAATGTGGGAGTATAATTTCTTCATTGACTTTATCGGGCACCGTGATGAAGAACTTATCAGGGCTACACTTGAAAAAATGAAAGAAGAAACAATTTTTCTCAAGATACTGGGCTCTTATCAGATGGTACCCCATACACCCGCATAGATCGTTTTTTTACTTGATTTTGAAGGGTCACATTCCCATAAAGAATTGTGATGAATAATCACCATATAATAACAAGATACAAGGAGTGGAGTATCCATGATTATTGTTCTTAAACCGCAGGTAACAGAGGATGAAATTCAACATATAGTCGAGAAGATTAAATCTCTTGATATGCAGCCACATGTATCAACCGGACAGTATCGAACAATTATTACCGTAATTGGTGATGAAGATATTATTCGTGAACAGCCATTAGAAGCTATATCGGGTGTTGAGTCGGTAAAGCCCATCATGCGTCCATACAAGCTGGCAAGTAAGGAAACCCATCCAGATATAACCGTAATACGTGTTGGTGATGTGGAAATTGGTGGCAAAAACGTTGTCCTGGTAGCCGGTCCCTGTGCTGTTGAAGGGGAAAAAGAGGTAATCGAACACGCCATTATGGCTAAAAAGGCGGGTGCGGTACTTTTCAGGGCCGGTGCATATAAGCCCAGGTCTTCACCATATTCCTTTCAGGGATATGGGTCGGATGGGCTGAAATTCCTGGCCGCGGCCAGGCAGGAAACAGGTCTACCAATCGTGACCGAGGTTATGGACCCGAGGGACGTGGAACTTGTGGCGGAATACGCGGATGTATTGCAGGTTGGAACCCGCAATATGCAGAATTTCAACCTTCTCAAAGAACTGGGTACCATCAATAAACCCGTAATGCTGAAAAGGGGCATGAGTGCCAAGATAAACGAGTTTCTTATGTCGGCGGAATATATACTTTCTTATGGTAACAAGGATGTTATTCTTTGTCCCAGGGGGATACGAACCTTTGAGGATATTACCAGGAACACGCTTGATGTAGGGGCCGTACCTGTATTGAAGTCGCTCAGTCATCTTCCCGTATTGTGCGATCCCAGTCATGCCGTTGGCTTGAAGGATTATGTGCCCGCGGCAGCAATGGCTTACGTGGCTGCAGGAGCAGATGGTATAATGGTTGAAGCGCACCCAAATCCTGAAGACGCCTTTTCTGACGGACAACAGACTATTGATTTTGATCAGCTGGTGGATTTGCGGGAAAAACTGGGTTTGATTGCTAAAGCCCTTGGCAGGGATATCTATTCATGATAAGGAGCATGGCAGTTGTAGGGCTTGGCCTGCTTGGCGGGTCTATCTGCAGAAAGGTTAAAGAATTGTCACCTGATACGGTGATTTCAGCGTATGGCAGAAACCAGGATGTATTGCGTGAGGCAAAGAATGACGGGGTGATTGATGTATATGGAACCATCGGTACCATACATGTCAAGGATGTAGACCTGGTTATTGTGGCTACCCCGGTGCTTGCCTCCATAGATATTATTTTACACATACTTGATGATGAAAATCTTGGTGATGATACGCTGGTTATTGACGTGGGTAGTGTGAAACAGGGTATCTGCCAGTCAATATACCCCCATCAGAATGCCAAAAGATTTATTGGATGTCATCCAATGGCCGGCTCAGAAAAGTCAGGGTATAGCTACAGCCAGGGTAATATACTGGAAAACGCCTCTGTTATTTTAACACCATACGAGAAGAATGAAAAGGATGATATCAAAAAGATCGAAGAATTCTGGAGATGGTTGGGTGGTAATACGGTAATTGCAGATGCCGAGGCACATGATGTAATGGTCGCCAGAACGAGTCATTTGCCGCATCTTTTATCTTCTTGCCTGATGGAATATCTTGGTGATAGTGATACAGATGGGAACGCTTCATACCTGGCATTTTCAGGGAATGGATTAAAAGACATGACCCGCCTGGCTGGCGGTAACCCTGATTTGTGGGCTGATATTGTTTCATTAAATAAAAAACATATCATTACTGTTCTTGATCAATACATGGATTTACTGTCAGAAGTACGAAAACAGATGGGAAGAAATACTGCCAGGGAAGAATCCTGGAATCATTTTAAAAAGGCACGTGATTACAGGTTCAGTATGGAGGACCGGTGAGTATCGATGGAATAATTGTAGCGGTGGATGGACCAGCCGGTTCGGGTAAAAGCAGTGTTGCCAGGGAGGTAGCATTACGGTCAGGTCTTAAATATGTCGATTCAGGTGCCCTTTACAGGGCGGTAACCCTCCATATCATACGCACAAGAGGGAAGGTGGTTGATGATCTTGATTTTTCCTCGATTATTGATGAAATCAGTCTAAAACAGCGATATAACGATGATGCTACCTGTACGACATTTCTAAACGGGGTTGATGTTTCAGAAGACATACGCACAGAAAAAATAGCCGCAAATATTGGCATAGTGTCTGATCAAAAGGTTGTACGGGATTTTGTTAATAATTATATCCGATCATGGGCAGCTGATAATTCAATAATTATCGATGGAAGGGACATCGGCACTGTTGTATTTCCAGATGCCACGTTAAAAGTATACCTTGATGCTTCAGTTGACGAGAGAACCAGGAGAAGAGCATTAGAGTACACTGAAAAAGGAAAAGATGTTGACGTAAACTCAATCAAATCACAGATTATCCTTCGTGATACGCAGGATGAAAACCGTCCCTTCGGTGCTCTCAAAAAGGCTAAAGATGCCCATTACCTTGATACTTCAAATCATTCGCGCGATGAAGTAGTTACAATGTTGTGTGAAATGATAAATGAGATATATTAATTATTATTGGCCGGGTTTTGTTGGTGTGATTTATGTATACCTGGTGAATATTTAAATTTTAATTGCAAAATCATTGACGCTTCAGAATGGGTATAGATACTTGGTGCGTGCTTTGATAACGTATCTACTCAGTATTAACGCAGGTGATTATTATGGAACATTTTACTGAAAAAAATGATGATGGGTTCACAATGGAGCATGTAATCAACTCTACGGTTGATACTGTAGAACTAGATAAAATATATCGTGGTGAAGTGGTCACCATTGATAATGAGTTTGCCTATGTGAATGTGGGCACTAAATCAGATGGCAGGATAAGCCTGGAAGAATTCTCTACCCCACCTGAAGTAGGGGATATGATCGAGATCATGCTGGTCAACAAAAGGTTGATCGATGGTATGTATGTATTCTCAATGGAAGCAGCTGAAAAAGAAAAGAAATGGCAGGAATTTCTTGAATGGTATGGACAGGGAAACAATGTTATTAATGGGTCGGTGAAAACCAGTGTGCAGAAGGGGCTGATAGTTGATTGTGACATTATTGAGGCTTTTCTCCCATTTTCACAATGCGCGGATGTCAGGATGAGAAAGACGCAAAATGGACAACCCTCTGCCTGGTTTAAAATCAGAAACGTGGATAAAAAGAAAAAATCGGTAATCCTTTCACGACGGGATTATATTGATGAAGAAGAAAAGAAAATCTGGGATAAGCTGGAAAGCGAATATAAAGTCGGTGATATAATAAAAGGTAAGATTACCAAGTTCGTTGATTTTGGAGCTTTCGTCGATGTTGGCGGGGTAGAAGGCCTGCTGCATCGTAATGATATATCATGGAAAAAAGTTTTCAAGAAAAAGAAAATTATTAATGTTGGTGAAGAACGCGATTTTGTAATCCTTGGTATGAACAGGGAAGAAGGTAAGATATCACTGGGACTGAAACAACTTAGTGAAGACCCGTGGCTTTCCATAAATGATCGGTATAATGTTGGTGACAGGGTCACGGGAAAAGTTGTCACACTCACGAATTTCGGTATGTTCGTAGAGATTGAAGATGGTATTGAAGGTTTCGTGAGTGCGTCTGATCTTTCATGGACAAAACGCAATGAAAACCCAAAAGACCTTTACCGCAAGGGTGAAGATATTGAAGTAGTGATTCAGGGTATAAACGAACCTGAAAGAAAACTTTCTCTTGGTATAAAACAACTTACACCTAATCCATGGAATACTGTTGATGAGCGTTTTCCCGTGGGTACTGTATTAACCCGTCCGGTTAAAAAAATTGTAAATTTCGGTATGTTCGTAGAGCTTGAAGATGATATAGACGGCCTCATCCATATTTCAGATGTTTCATGGGATGAGAATATCAAGGATCTCTCATCACTATTTAATGAAGGTGATGAGGTGGAATTTAAAATTATAGATATAAATAAAAGAGAAATGAAAATTGCCTGTGGAATGAAGCAGTTGACAAGGTCTCCCTGGGAGGCAATCGCTGAGAAGTATCCGCCAAGAACAGTTATCTCAGGTGAAGTAACAAGTATTGTGTCCTTCGGCCTTTTCGTAAAACTGGATAACGATGATGTTGAAGGGCTTGTGCATATATCTGAAGTTTCATCCAACAAGATTGATGACCTTGAAGATTACTTCTCAACCGGTGACAAGGTGAATGCCGTAGTACTTGATGTAGATGTTGAAAAAAAGAGGTTATCTTTAAGTATTAAGCACTATGACAAGATTGCTGAAAAAGAAGAACTTAAGAAGATACTTGACCAGACGAGTCCCGGAAAGGTAACTCTTGGTGACATGGTTAAGATTAAACTCGACCAGTAAAAAATAAAAAAATCTTCAGGTAATTGATATGGCAAATGGCAGAGAAATAAAAATTCAGCGCAATGTAGTAGAACGGGGCTTGATGGCGGTGCTCGAATTTGTGAAATCTCATCGCAGGCTGGTTCTCTACAGTTTTACCGGTTTGATTCTTGGTATTATCCTGATTACCGTGTCTATCGTTTATATAAAAAGTGATGCTGACAAAAACCTTGTTGAATTCGAAACGGTTCTTGATGAATACCGTCAATCATATGTTGACAGTCCTGCTGACAGGCAGAAAAATCTTGAAAAAACTGTTGAAAAGCTCAATGAAATTATTGATTCCTCGTACTGGGGATATGTAAACGAAAATGGGTATTATATTATTGGTACCCTGTATTATAATGAAAACATGTATAAAGAGGCCAGGAAGTATTTTCTGCGATTCGCGGATAATTCATCTTCATTCTTTACTCCCCTGGCTTATCAGCAGGCTGCTATTTCGAGTGAGCATCTTGGTGATTTCAAAAAAGCCCTTGATCTGTATTCTATTCTTGAAAAGGACTATGATGATAGTTACCTGATGGACCAGGTGTATTATAATCTTGGCCGAATGTATCAGAAAGAAAAAAATATATTCAAGGCAAGAGAGTATTATAAAAAAGTGATGTCAGAGTTTCCACAGTCTTTTTTCGCAAAAAGTTCAAAGAACAGGTTGTTATTACTTGGCGCACATGAAGATATTGCCGAGTAATTTAACTTGACAATATCAAATCGCGATTATACACGGACATAACTTATTTTTCCGTGAAAAAGAAGCAGGTTTTTTAAACTGAAATAATCATATTACTAAGATAAATGAGGTAGAACCGTGGCTGTACCAAAAAGAAGAAAATCTAAATCAAAATCCAGAATGCGTCAGTCGCATCACGCAATCGGTAAGCCAAATCTCAGGCCGTGCCCATCCTGTGGAGCGTATGTCATGCCGCACCGTGTATGTTCTGAATGCGGACATTACAAGGGTGAACTGGTGATTGAGCAAAAAGTAAAAATTAAGGATAATAAGTAACCTGGTGAATAATTGTTCCCTGGTACCCATCGCATAGATACAGTATGGTGTCCTTTTTTGTATTATCGCTTGACAAATAGTTTTTTGCAGTATTATGTTTAACTTATGTTTGTTCCTTTCGTTATGGGGAAGTGTCTCCTGATTTATTGACGTACCGGGAATGATAGCGGCAACTGCAGTATATAACCAATTAAGGAGGAGCGCAAACAATGGCAGTTGATTTCGATAAAATAAAGAAAATTATTGTTGATCAACTGGGGGTTGATGATTCTGAGGTAACGCCTGAAGCTTCATTTGTGGATGATCTGGGGGCTGATTCACTGGATACCGTAGAGCTGGTTATGGCGTTAGAAGAAGAATATGGAATTGAAATCCCCGATGAGGATGCTGAAAAACTTCTCACTGTAGAGGATGTAATTAAATATATTGAGGCCAAGTTGAGCTGAATGGTTGTATATGCTGCAGGTAGAGAATGGATTCTGATGAAAAACGTAAGTCAAACAGACAAAAAGAAAAAAAGTCGGATTACAGAAAGCTTCAAAAGCTTGAAAGAATAGTTAAAGTAAAATTTAATAATAAAAGCCTTTTTAAAAGGGCTCTTACCCACAGTTCTTTTGTAAATGAATGCGGTCAACAAATCCTTGATAATGAACGCCTGGAATACCTGGGCGATTCAGTTCTGGCCCTGGTAGTAAATGAATACCTTTACAAAAAGTTCGAAGAATACCCCGAGGGTGATCTCGCGAAAATAAAATCAGCCGTGGTTTCTGAAGCAACCCTGGCGAAGGTAGCCCGGGATATTAATCTTGGAAGTTTTTTGCTAATGGGTAGAGGTGAGGAGCTTAACGGTGGAAGGCAACGCGTGTCAATTCTGGCAAATTCCCTCGAAGCCCTTATCGGGGCTGTATATCTTGATTCCGGTTTAAAAACATGCAAAAAGCTTGTGCTTGGGCTTTTAAAAAAACACATTGAAAGAATTGATAGTCTTACCTATTTACGGGATCCAAAAACAACGTTACAGGAATATGTACAAAAGTCTATTAAAGAACGTCCTGTATATGAAGTGATTGAAGAGAAGGGACCTGATCATCAAAAAAGTTTTACCGTAAGGCTGGTTATTCACGAGAAAGAAATCGTTCGGGGAGGAGGGTCCAGCAAGCGAAAGGCTGAAAGAGATGCGGCCATGAAGGCCCTCGAGCTCATATATGAAAAAAGGTTGAAAATTTGATATTGCGTTATTCAAAAAGTACAAGGATTCGCGTGGCAGCGATAATAATAGAAGACGAAAAGCTTCTGTTAATTGCCCATAAAAAAGGAAAACATACTTACTGGCTGTTGCCGGGTGGTGGAGTTGAATATGGTGAATCTCTGGATAAGGCCTTAAAGCGTGAATTAAAAGAAGAACTTGGCATCGATATTAGAGTTGGTGATATAGCTATGGTATCTGATTCTATCGAACCCGGTGGGAAGCGTCACATAGTAAATATTACATTCACATGCGAGTATGAAGATGGTGAGTTTCACCTTGCCCGTGAAAAAAGGCTTTATGATTACTCCTTTTTTCCGGCTGATCTAATAGACACTCTGCAAATATTTCCTCCAATTAATAGTGAAATAAAAAAGTTACTCGAAGGTGTAGAATACGGTAATATTTATCTCGGGTCTCAATGGGAACTGCTATGAGAGAAGTGAAAGTCACCACGGGGACTAAAGAGTATAAAGTTATAATTGGTGAGGGGGTGCTGGATGAATATGATCCGCATTCCCTGGCAAAAGAACATGACAGGTGTGGAATCGTTGTCAGTGAACGGGTTTACTGCCTGCACAGGCAATATGTTGACGCATTAGCCAATAAAATTGATAATTCAGTACTAATTCAATATCCTGACTGCGAAAAGAACAAAAGCTATACCTTCGCGGAAAGTTATTTCAAATGGATGCTTTCTGAAGGATTTACAAGGCATTCCCTGCTTATGTCTATTGGTGGCGGGGTGACCGGAGATTTTTCAGGATATCTCAGTTCATTGTATATGCGGGGTATAGATATTGTTCAGGTGCCTACCACTCTTCTTGCCATGGTTGATTCCAGTGTTGGGGGAAAAGTCGCGGTCAATATCTCAAGTGGAAAAAATATGGTGGGTGCTTTTCATCAGCCCTCACTGGTAATCGCGGATTCATTATTTTTAGATACATTACCACGTGAAGAGTTTAAAAACGGTATGGCAGAGATGGTAAAACACGCATTAATTGGTGATTTGGCATCCGTGAATGTTCTAAATTCGCATACCATGGATACTATAACTGGAAGCGAGGATGTTATTCCACTTATTGAAAACTCTATTCGCTTCAAAGCTGGCGTTGTTTCCAGGGATGAAAGGGAGGGTGGTGTCAGGGCAATTTTAAATTATGGCCATACTATCGGCCACGCCATTGAGTCATTGACCAGATATGAAGGTGTTTCGCACGGACAGGCCGTCGCTATAGGTCTTCTTATTGAGTCAAAGATTGCTCACAGGCTGGGGTTGCTCAGTCAAAATGATTTTGATACCATTACCCGTATTATCAAGCGCTATGAACTTATACAGGGTGAACATGCGTTTGATGTGGAAGATATTATGGAGCATTTGCAGTATGATAAAAAGAATGTTGGAACTGAAATACGTTTCGTTCTTCTTCATGGTCTTGGAAAACCTGAATATGACCAGGTAGTGGATAATGGTATCCTTCGTGATATATTGCGCGATCATTATAAGGCATTATAAGGGGTGAGGGGTTTTGAGGTAAGCCCATGCAGACAAATATCAATTACACAATTGAAGAGCGTGAAAACGTGAAAATATTGAACATGACCGGACCTCTTACCGTGGCGACGGAAACTGAATATGAGGCTCTCATTGATGAAATAACTTCAAGTAATAATGTTATAGTCAACCTTAATGATGTGAGTATGATAACCTCGTCTGGATTACGGGCCATGGTCAATGTTTCTGCTAATGCTCGAAAGAAAAACAAGAGGGTCTTTCTGATGGGAGTTAGCGACGAGTTTATGAAAACAATTGATATAATGGATATCTATGATCAACTGTTAATTGTAGACAGCATTGAAGAAGGTATAAGAAAACTGGAATACTATATTTAACTCGCACAACATATCGAACGGGGTAAAGTTTTAGTTTTCAGTATAAAGGTGGATGCTGGGCTTGCCATTATAAATGTTTCTTGAGATGAAAACTTCTGTATTAAAATACTGTTGGAAAATCTCTGCGGTTATTTCTCCCGGATTCAAGTCTTCAGCGATCATGCCGTTATCAAGAACAATTATCCTGTCGGCGGTTTGTGTTATAAAATTAAGATCATGTGACGCGATAATACATTGATTCTCACCATTGATTACATACCTCATGATAGATCTTTGCAATAGTGAAAGCGAACTTATTGAAAGATTGCAGGTCGGATTGTCAAGAAGCAGAACAGGCGCCTTCCTTATAAATGTGAATGCGAGCATTATTCTTGCCATCACATCACTTGAACAGTATCTCAAAGTGGTAGTCCGATATTCAGTGAGATCAAATTGTTCCATGTATTCTTCTGTTATAAGCCTGTCCTCTTCTCCAAAGGGATTGAACAGTTTTTTGTATGGAGCTCGGGACATGATAAGATAGTCGTATACCGTATCGTCAAGATAACCAGGTTTGTAATGATGTGAACAGGATATGGTTTTATGTAATAGTTTTCTCCCAAAGCTGCGAACTGGTCTCCTGTTAATTAATACTTCACCCTGAAAATTCCATTCATCTGAACTCAGGCAGCGTATAAACATACTTTTACCGCTTCCGGCCCTGCCAATAATGCCAAGTATTTCACCTTCCCGTATGGTAGTGGAAATATCAGATAAAATTTCATTTCCTTCTTTTTCTATGGATAACTTTCTTGATTCGATCATTTATCGGTATACCTTCCAGCGTGGTAGCAGGTAGATCTTCGCGCAGGTTAATATGTATGATAGCAATAGCATTAGTGCAAGTACAATTCCGGCGGGCAGGTATACCAGGATGATGTATATACCCAACATGTATACCAGTATTATTGTTATAGTCGTGATCTCACCTGCGGGAGTTGGTGATCGGTATAAAACAGGAAGGTACTTTAAGAGTGCTCCCATCCATCCCATGGTAACGATCAACAAAACAACCAGCAAACTTCTGACTGTTGACAGGATTATGTTTGCAAGGGATGGATGTATGCCGGTCAGTTGTATATACCTTTTCCCATAAGCATGAAGTTTGAACCCGGGATTTACAACAAGGATGAAAACATACAATAGCAAACTTATGACTGTGAAGCCGATAATTGTATTGAAAGAAAGAGAAAGGTCGCTGAAACCCAGAAAGGGTGACCATAAGAGAATCATGCCCGGATAAACACCCTCTCGCGCAATGTAGTATATAAATACTGCCAGTACAGACATAATAATAATGCCGGGAAGAAAGCGTGTTCTTCGATTACTTGTTGCGGGAATAAATATTATATATTCCAGGATGAACAATAGAAAGGTAGTTATTACGGCGGCTGCGACGGGCCAGGAAGGGATATATATCAAAAGCAGCAATAATAACAAACTTGCCGCACCGGCTTCACCGGACTGGATGTAATCAGGGGAATGTGAATCAGAATTTGATACACGATTCCAGGAAATATAACTCACGGCACCGGCGATACTCATCATGATGACCATTAATGATATATAGCTGTAAACCATGGCGAATGCCAGAACAAATAATAGAATAATTGAGAATAAGATGAGTGTTTTTAGTTCACCGCTACTCCGGTGATTGCTGCTTGTTCTGGACATCCGGAATATTTTCGTCTCCATTATCTATTTTCTTTTCTGAACTGTCGCCCGGGTCTTTTTCTTCAGGATTAACAGTTTCAAGTGGTACTTCTGGTACTTCTCGAATATTTACAGGTTGATCCGATTCATTTTCGCTAATAGTTGGAGTATCAGTTGATTCATTTTTTTCGTTTTCTATCTCGTTAACCAGCTTCTTCAACAATGGGTCTTGTATGGCCTTTTCCCGAACTGAAGGATTATAATAGAGTGATCTGAGTAATGTTATTGCTTTATTAGTAAATTCAGCCCTGGCGTATGCCCTGCACAGGGTAAGGCTGTCGTCAGTATTCAACGAAATTTTCTCAAAATTATTGATTGCCTTTTGATATTCTTCCAGGTTGTAGTGTGAATATGCCGCAATCAGCCGCATGTCGTAATTCAGGGAATTTTCCGGTAACCAGCTGGTAACAGCGATCACTTTCCTGTACTGATCATTTTCGTACCTGGCACGTGCCAGAAGTTGAAACGCTTTGATGTATTTCGCGGGAGTATCTTCAGGTTTCTTTTGACTGTAACGGCTGAATAAATTGTTAAAATATGATATATACTTTTCGTTTTTATTTCTGTAGTACAGGCTCCCAAGCTGAAAGAGTACCTCGTTATTCTGGTTGTCAAGGCTATGGGCTCTTTGCAGGTTCTTTATTGCATCGTCATAGTGTCCCTGTTTTATCTGCAGTGCGGACAAGAGTAGCAATGGTTGAATGCTTCTTTTTCTGTATTTTCTTACGAATTCAAGGTCTTCAATGGCGCTTTCGTATTCCCCGGTGAAATAATAACAGGTGGCCCTTTTCATCCTGATACTGCTTTCTCTTTTTTTACTTAAAAAAGAATATAGTATTGCCCGGTCGAAATACTGTGCAGCTTCCCTGTAATATCGTTTTGAATAATAGATATTTCCAGTCAACAGGTTCACTTCTCCGTAAAAGGGAATTTTCTCTGCAATAGTTCTGAAGTAACCCATGGCATCGTTGTATTGTTCCCTGTTGTAATATATCATCCCGATCTCGAAACGTGCTGCCAGAAATCCGGAATCATATGACAGGGCATCACGATAGGCATCAAGGGCTTTATCGCTGTTTTTCTTTGCCAATTGCCTGCCCTGCTTGAATTTTTCCTTTGCGTACTCGTCATCTGTCCACAATAACTTATTAATTAGTGATTCCACCTTGGTGCGGGCTTTTGTTTCTGACAGCTTTTCGTAAAACTCTTTGCAGCGGGCAACCATGGCACTGTAGTCACGCTTCTCTTCAAGCAGTACTATGATATTCCAGTAGGCCAGTTTGCGGTATTTCTTGCGCATGGGTAGTTCAAGTGCCTTTGCGAAGTATTCAGCGGACTTCTCCAGGTCGCCTTCTTTCTTCTCGATTTCTCCAAGGAAATAATACGCGTCACCGTGATTCCTGGTTTCTGCGTCCTTCTGGAACATCTTCCTTGCTTTTTCATAATTACGGTACATGTAGTAACGGCAACCGCTGTCAAAATAGCCCGCTGTTAACGTTCCGGGGAGAAAGATGAAGAATGATAACACGGTAGTTATAAAAATTACTTGTTTCATTGCCTGATTATTGTTGAGATTTTATAATTTTGTTAATGCTGTATTGCTTACAGAAAGTATACCACGTCCGGTTTTTATTACATATAATCGTATGTAGCTACATTCAGTAGTGTAATTATGAATGTGTCAAGAGAAAAGGTATTATTATTGTCCATATGGTTAAATATGAATTGACGTGAATGGGTACGGGAGTTATTGAAAATTCACGGAAATGGCCTATGAAAAGCGGAATATTACAATCAACAGGTATCGTGGCACTGTCCACCCTCGTTAGCAGGATAATGGGGTTTGTGCGGGACATGATCATCGCTAATTTTTTTGGCGCGTCAGCCGCCCTGGATGGTTTTTTTGTGGCCTTCAGGATACCCAACCTCCTGCGGCGCCTGGTGGCGGAGGGTGCCCTTACCGTTTCATTTATACCGGTATACACCGAATACATGATGAATGAGGGCAGGGAGGAAGCCCTGCGCCTGGCACAAAAAACGTTGACAGTGCTGACGGTAATACTGGCATCTCTTGTGTTGCTGGGGGTTGTCTTCTCACCACAAATTGTGCGGGTGTTCGCGTATGGTTTTTCTGATACCTCTCTTTTGTCCATGACTGTAAGTCTTAACAGGGTTATGTTTCCTTACCTTTTCATGGTTGGTATTGTGGCATTCTGCATGGGGTATCTTAATTCACATAAGTTATTTTTCGCGCCCGCGTTTTCCCCCGTTCTCTTAAATGTTGGATTTATAATCGGCGCGGTATGGTTCAGCACTTTTTTCGATGAACCCCTCTTCGGTCTCGCGGCAGGGGTTCTTGCGGGAGGTGCTCTTCAGCTTTTATTGCAGGTGCCCTACATGGTAAAGGCGGGTTTTAAATTGAAGGTATCATTTGACCTTGCCCATCCCGGAATTCGCAGAATTTTCAGGCTGATAGTACCCATGCTTTTTGGAGTGGCGGTATACCAGATCAACATATTGCTGAATACCGTGCTGGCTTCCATGCTGCCACGGGGAAGTATTTCGTATCTTTATTATTCTGATCGTTTAAACGAAGTTGTTCTCGGGGTGTTTATCGTGTCCATCGGTAACGTGATCCTGCCGGAGCTTTCACGATTTACCGCCACCGATGATAACAAGTCACTAAAGCGATTATATACACAGGCGATGAGGGCCGCGTTGTTTCTCGCTGTTCCTTCCAGCATGGCCCTCATGCTGATCGGAAAAGCGGTAATATCCGTACTTTTCATGCGGGGTGAGTTCACCGCTTTGGAAACAGAGATGACCTACCTTGCCCTGCTTTTTTCAAGTCTTGGTATTGCATCAATCTCCATGTTGAGAATTACCACACCCACTTTTTTCTCTCTTAAGGACACGAGGGCACCCGTGATTACATCAGCCATCGCCCTGGTGCTGAACGTATCGCTGGGATACGTGCTCATGCAGACACCTCTTCTGCACGGCGGGCTGGCCCTTGCCAATACTTTAGCGGTTACGGTGCAGATGCTTATTCTCTTTGTCTGGCTGCAGAAGAAGGTTGGCAGGTTGAAGTTGCAGGAAATAATAATTCCACTGGGGAAATATCTTATCGCGGGTGCAATTATGTGCGCGGCAATATTGCCACTGTATAATTCTGTGAACTGGCTTGCCGATCCATTCGTAAAACGTCTGGGCTACCTGGTTATGATGGTTGTATCGGGGGGGCTGGTCTACTTTGCCGCCTGTTACCTTCTTGGAGTAGAGGAATTGAAAAAGGCCATGCGCAGAATAGGCGAACGTATTGGTCGTTAAAAGGAGCTTATATTATCATAGGTCTCTAAATAAATGGAACCGCCCGCTCCGCTCGACGCCGTGCTGAGCGACGCCGAAGCATGAA
>CAZAOK010000044.1:0-30362 GCA_964486725.1 uncultured Leptospiraceae bacterium | reverse complement strand
GACTGATTATATCATGGGTCACATGAATGTAACCCGGAATTTAAATCACTCCCGCCCTGTTTTATCCGGGTTTATATTTTAGTTCTTGAAATAATTCCCGCGGCCTGTAGAATTTTGCCGCGTGTGGGTTTTAGAATTTGTATTTCCCGGATGGTACCATAATGAAGAAAATAATAGTTATATTGATTTTTGTGTATCTTGTGCTGGCAGGATGCGCGGGTGGAAGGATGTTTACCTATAACGGTACTATTGTACCGGGAAAATGGCTTGATGACCTGGAAGTACCCTGTACCCGGGAGGGATGCAAGCAAAAGGTAAAAATACAGGTATACTTTCCAAAAGACTATAAGAGGGGAGATAACAGCAGGGTGCTGATCGCCCTGCCAGAATATGACGGGACCATGTCAGACTGGAGGGTGAATACGGCCATAGAGTCGTACGCTGACAGCTATGAGATGGTGATCGTAAGTCCGGATATCCGGCGATGTGTGTACGCCACTGAATATTTCCCTGAAACCAGGGTCAGGTGGGGGGAGATATCCGCCCCCGCATGGCTGGGAGAAGAGTTGTTGCCATTCCTGCAGAAAACCTTTGCCATTGCCGGTGACAGGGAAAAAACAGGCATATTCGGATTCGGCATGGGCGCACGGGGGGCTTTTATGACCGCAGCCATGTATCCACGGTTGTTTATAGCGGTAGGAGGACTGGCGGGATATTATGATAAACAGTCAGTAATACGAAACAGAAGCTTTACGGCAGTGTATGGTAAATACCAGGATTTCAAGGACAGGTGGAAAGAGAAGGATAACCTGATTACCATGGTAAAAAGTATGACCGATTTTAACGTGTTTATTGCCCATGGGAACAAGGATCCCTTTTCCCCCATCGGGCAGTCACGGCTGATTGCCATTCGCTTTAAACAGCTGGACAGGAGGAAGGGAGATATCACCATGCAGTACGTAGAGAAAAAATACAAGGTGCATGACTGGGAATTCTGCAGGGCAAGTCTAAATCAGATGATGTATTTTTTCGATGAAAGCCTTGAGAAGGAACGCTGATGAATGAATTTCGGATAAAGAGAACCGGCCTGTATATATTGGTCGCAGCCTCGTTTCTTTTGAGTGTTCACTGTTCACAAAGACAGGTAAAAAAAACCGGCTATACCTGCACCATGCATGGCACTCATCATGCTACAGACCGCAGGCAGCTTGCTGAATGTCTGGAGGTGAGCCACAATGAGCTTGAATTATATTATTTATTCAGGGAAAAGGGATCGGTGCAGGGCAAACAGGGTGTTTCAGCGGAAGCTGTTCGTGTGAAGGACAGGGTTAAGGAGAGAATAGTAAACCTGATGGTGCGCAAACTGGAGGGTGCTATCGGACAGGCCCTGTACACGCGATGGCGGTTTGATTCCATGTCAGTGCAGGTTCCTGTGAAATTCAGGGAATTCAGGAAGACTGATGGAGATATGACCAACATCATTATAATCGGTGCGATAAAGAAAAACGAGTTCGAACCACGAAATGTTATCAAGTACCTGCCGCTTGAATACAAGATGCAGATCATGGAAGACAAAGACGAATGAAATAATAGTACACATATACATACAGGATATGAGGCATAGGTTAAGAATGAGAACACTTGGACTGGATATAGGGTCAATAACAACAAAGGCGGCAATCCTGGAAGATGGAAAGCTTCTTGGAACGAAAGTGGTTTTTACCGGCTATAATGCCGAGAATGCCGGCAAAAGGGCAGTTGATGAACTGCTTGCGGAGCTGGGAATCTCACAGGATGAAATTGAGAAAATCGTTTCAACAGGGTACGGGCGAAACAGTATTACACTGGCCGATAAGGCTGTTACTGAGATCACCTGTCACGCGAAGGGTGCCCATTATCTGAATTCTCATATCAGGTCTATTATCGATATCGGGGGGCAGGACAGTAAAACCATTGTCATCGATGAAGACGGCAAGGTAAAAGATTTTGCCATGAATGATAAATGCGCGGCTGGAACAGGACGATTTCTCGAGGTGATGGCAAGGGCACTGGAGGTAGACCTGGACGAGTTTGGGGATATTTCACTCTCAGCGGAAAAACCCTCTAAGATAAGCAGCCTTTGTACCGTGTTTGCTGAGTCTGAAGTCATATCCCTTATATCCAAGGGTGAACAGCGGCCTAATATTATCGCAGGCATACATGAATCAATAGCCGCCCGGGTTGGGGCAATGGCTCACCGCACAGGTGTAAGGGAACCAGTTATGATGACAGGGGGTGTAGCCAAGAACAGCGGAGTGGTGAAAGCCCTCGAGGAAAAGCTTGGCCTCACTATCGAGGTGTCGGTTAACGCACAGGAGAACGGGGCTATCGGGGCGGCAGTGCTGGCGGCGGAGTTGTAAAAAAATATCAATTTTTTTTTCTGCGGGTAAAAAGCTTTTCCCAGTAGGCGACCTCTTCGCTGGACAGAGACGGATCAATTTCCTTCTCGGGAACCTGTGCATCTTCCCACTCCCGTATGGTGTTTCGCACCTCGTCGGCGAATTCCTCGCTGGTTTTCACCCTGGCCCTGTGCCGGGTGACGTATACAATGATATCCTTGTCGGAAGTGATGACGGTTTTAGACCGGGGATTGATGTCTTTTTTTATAAACTGCTTGATGAGATAGTCGGCTGAATACTCCAGGGAGTAGTACACGTCGAGGGTGCCGCATTTCTCGCTTTTAATCTCAAGGGATCTCTCTTTTTTCCCGTCAAAAACTATTCGTAAATGCTTTCCGGTAATTTTTTCGTATTTTTTCAGAAGGGACAGCAGGCCATCCCTGGCACCTGCAAGATCATTTTCGTACATGAGGGCTTCAAGTTCAGGAAACTTGTATATAAGATTGAACCCGTCTATGAGAAACGACATGATATTTTATCCCCTTGAGGCGACAAAACGCTGGATCCGTTTCATTGCCTCCTTCAGGTTTTCGATGGACGTGGCAAATGAACAACGTATGTGATTGTCGCAATGTGAACCGAAGGCGTTTCCGGGAACAACAGCCACTTTATCTGACTTAAGAAGTTCAAGGGCGAAATCCTTCGCGTTTAACCCGGTAGAAGAGATATCCGGGAAGACATAAAAAGCTCCCTCCGGCATGTGACAGGGCAGCCCTATCTCACGAAAACGGTTCACTATGAAATTACGTCTTTTCAAGTAATGTGACTTCATTTTAGAAACATCTTTATCCGCACTGGAAACAGCTTCAATGGCGGCATACTGGGCAACAGAGGGGGCGCACAGTGCGGTATACTGATGAATTTTTACCATGATATCAAGCAGCTCCCTTGGAGCCGCGGTGTATCCAAGTCGCCAGCCGGTCATGGCGTGGGATTTGGAAAAGCCATTAAGGTAGATAGTACGATCTTTCATGCCGGGGAGTGATATGATGGAGAAATGATCGGTATCGTATGTCAGTGATTCATAGATCTCATCAGACAGCACAATGAGATTGTGTTTTACGGCCAAACCTGCTATTGCCTTCAGTGTATTCCTGTCAATGGTGGCGCCGGTAGGATTTCCGGGATAGTTTAACAGTATTGCCTTTGTTTTGCCGGTTATTGCCTTCTCAAGGGCTTCCAGGTTGATGCTGAAATTGTCCTTAAAATACATGGGAATAGCTATGGGCACACCCTGGGCCATCTGTATCGTAGCAGGGTATGAGACGTAACAGGGCTCAAAAAATATGACCTCGTCACCCGGGTTGACAATACTGCGAAGAGCCACATCAAGACCCTGGCTGACGCCAAGGGTGATAAATATTTCCTCTTCGGCACTGTATTCAATCCCGGTGCGTTTCATCACGTAATCGGATACCAGTTGCCGCAATTCAATTATTCCCTTGTTGGGAGTATAATGGGTATATCCATCCTTGATGGACAGTATTCCCGCGTCAGATATTCTCCAGGGGGTAACGAAATCAGGTTCTCCCACACCGAGGGATATGCAGTCGGGGGTAGAATAGACAATATCAAAAAACTCCCTGATGCCCGAAGGAGGAAGTGCTTTACCCAGGTCGGACACCCGTGAGCTTATGTTCTGGTTTTTAACAAGTGATAGTTTCACCTTTGACTCCCATGCTTTAAATAATAAATATGTGACTACTCAACTATGACTAAAATATTGATCATTTACTTCATAATGAAAAGGAATTTGAGCATCTCCCCCCGCCGAAGGCGGGGGGAGATGCTGGATTATTATTCATTTTAGAATAATTTTGATTATTCAGCATGACAGCTGAGTAATTACATAAATATCAACTATACAATTTTTACTGTATATTATCAATTGTTTTTTCCCGAGTGTGTTCTTTTATGGTATTAATATCATTGTTTAATACCTGTTTCCCGTGGATGACCACGTAGAATATAAATGCCGCAAAAATGACAAGTATAATTGCAAGTATTTTCAACCTGCCCATTATAAGCGCGGCCAGAAGGACAGCAGCCACGCCCAGTAGTATAGACCATGCCTGGTATTGCAGTATAGTTTCTCCAAGTGCTTCCATCTTCGGCTCCTTTATCCATCAATACATGGGTTTATAGTCAAAATGGTGAATCGCGGTAATGTACCTGAGGGTGTGGGTTTTTGCCCGCATGACAAAAGAATGGGTACGGGCTCCACCTGAGAAAAACTGTACCCCGGGCAGCAGTTCACCATCAGATATGCCGGTTGCCGAGAACATGTGGTTCTGACCCCTGGCAAGGTCGTTAATTGTGTAGATTCTGTCAAGGTCATTTTCACCGGTCATTCTTACCAGTTCCCTGTCCTCATCATTGCGGTAGACGAATCGGGCCTGAATATCACCATCAAGGCATTTTAACGCAGAAGCGGAGAGAATACCCTCCATGGCACCACCCACGCCCATGAGGATATCGATGGCCTTGTCCTCAAGACCCGCGGCAATGGCGCCGGATATGTCCCCGTCCTTTATCAGTTTTATCCGGGCTCCCACCGAGCGTATTTTTTGCACAAGTTCACGATGACGTTCACGGTCAAGTATGCACACGGTTAAGTCTTCGATATACTTGTCCTTGGCCCGGGCGACCCTCTTGATGTTAACCTCGGGGGGCGCGGTAATATCTATGACGCCACGGGCAAGGTGTCCCACGGCGATCTTTTCCATGTATATCTGGGGTGCCTTAAACAATGAACCCCTTTCGCCAATGGTAATGGCGGAGATAGCATTATGTCCTCCCTCGGCACAGGTGGACGGACCGTCAAGGGGACTCAGGGCCATGTCAACTTCATGACCATCGGTATTTCCGGTGGACAGGCCACGGTATAATTCTGACTCGGGATCACTGATCCCGCACACGATGTACCCATTAACGTTAACCGACTTGAACGCGTTTGCCATGGCTTCAATGGCACTCTTGTAGGCGAGCTCCTCGTCTCCCCTGCCCAGGTAGCGGCTGGCATTCAACGCGGCGGCCTCGGTAACACGTATTACCTCAAGCGCAAGGTTTCTGTCCATGGTTCCTCCATTTGTTGCAAGTAACATGTTTTTTATCCCGGTTAATAATGGTTGCACAGGTGAACACAACGCCCCGTGTTCGTCAAACATTAATCCGAGAGCAGTTTCCTGTAGGCATTCTGCCTTCGGGTGATGTATTTTGACGAATATTCATTTTTATGCCATTGTCGTTGCTTCTTCACTGACCTGTAATGGAAAAGAAATTTTTTCCAGTAACGTCCCAGTATCACCTGTTTTTTCAGAAGTATGTTCCTGTTGATTATAAAAAGTCTTCCATGCAATAATGAGCTGATATACTGCCCCGTGGGGGATATACGTGGTTCATCGGTTTCAATTCCAGTGAAACTGGTTTCATCTGAACGGGTGTCATGAATATACAGCATCTGGTTGTGACAAAAAGCCGCGGTGCGGGCACTGTGCTGGTAGGTTAGACAGGTATCCATTGATCCTTTCACCAGGTAACTGGAATGCCTTGATGATATATTGTACATCCGCACATTATATGACCCGGGTCCACCATTTCTGTATATAAAAGTATTACTGGAGGTCCAGAAAATTTCGGTGGCAGATGTTATATCTGTCAGGGTGTTTTTTTTCAGAAGGCCGGTAATGGTGCCTTTATAGGAACCCCCTTCTCCCCCGATGAACAAAGAATTATTACCTTCTGGCGCGGGATACAGGAGCACATGGGAACTGCCCAACCGGTACCCGGCGTACCTTTTGGAAGGAACTTTCAGGTGATGGGTTCGGGTTGACGTATCAAGGGAGTAGATACCCCCTGGGGAGTTGAAAAGTACTGACGAGCCACCCGGGGCGATGGTAAAATCTACTGCTGGCCGGTTAAGAGGCAATTGTGTTACCTTCCCCTTTATGCAGTCAAGGAGTATGGTTTTCACCCGTGGGGGGTGCTGGGTATCAAAATATTTGATCACAAGCGACCGGGTGGACATGGCAATACCCGAAGTAATCAGGGTGCCTTTGAAACTGTATATTTTCTTTGTTTTTCGTGAATGTATGTTGAAGAGGTAGACATGGTTGATATACGAATCAAGTTCTTTTATGTATACGAGCTGGTTTCCGTCTACCCATTCTGCGCAGATAACCGAGTTATCCGCGTATGAAGCGGACACGGCGGCATATGAATCAAGACGTGTATGCAAAAGCCGGGTATAGGCAGGGGCCCGCCTGGAAATATAGATGGAATCCAGGGGTACTCCTTTTGCCAATACCTGTGTCCCGCAGAGGCTTAGCATCAGCATGACTGTCGCCACACCTGCAGCGTATGGAGCTGCAGGCCGGTTATTCTGTATCCGGTGCAGTATCACCGGTACCGTCTTCAGCATCTTCAGGCTTGTCGGACACTTCGTCCTTTTTCTCGGTCGTATCTGTGCCATTCTCTTCATCGGTATCACCGGTTTCAATATTTTCTCCGTTCATTTCTTTTTGGCTGTCAGGTATTGAAGGTATCACGAATTTCTGTCCCGGATAAATCAGGTCAGGGTCTTTGATCTGATCCCTGTTGGCAATGTAAATATAGGGCCATAGTCGGGCGTTATTGTACACCTTGTGGGCGATACGCCACAGGCAGTCACGGTTTCCCGGCTTGTATTTTACCACGTATTCCTGCCGGGGTTTCTCATCGGTTGCCAGATCTGCACCTTCTTTTTCCTTCTCCTCTTCTGATCGTTTTTCCATGGAGATGAGAGCTTCGTTCAGTATCGTCAATGCTTCACGCGACTTTTTCTGAGAATCGGTATATGACTTTTGCTTCAGTGATTCTTCGGCAGCAGCAATAAGGTTCGCGGAAGCTGATAGTTTTTCTTTTATTAAAGACGCGTTTTTATGTTCACTTGCCGTGGTATAGGCGCCCCTTGCCGCGTCAAGGGACTCAAGTGCACGTCCTTTCTCTGTTTCTGCCTGGGCGATTTCAAGTGCCTTTTCTGCCTCGGCTATACCCGGCAGGGCGTTTTGTATATTAGCATTTTTCAGGCTTGCCGTGGCATCGCTTAGATGCTGCCGGGCAAGTGCCAGCTCGGTGGCTGCAAATTCATCACCCCTGTCGCCGGCAATGGTATCGGCCTTTTTACGCAATGAGGCGATCTTTTCTTCAAGACCGGGAATGCTCTGCCGTGATTTGTCGATGGCGCCCCGGGCACTTGTAATGGCTGACAAGGATGCCTGGTATGAATCACGGTAACTTGTTTCACCGAACAGGGTCTCGGCGGTGCTGATGTGCCCGGCTGTTTCTTTATACTCATCGGGTGCAAGGTTTTCGGCATCAAGCAGGGTGGCTTCCTCATATTTGGCCTTTGCTTCGGCCAGGGTGTCCTGTGCCAGCGGTGGTAACGACTTCTCTATTGCTTTTTTTGCCAGTGCCAGTGATTCTTCCGCGGCCTTTTTCGCGGCGGAATCCTTTTCATCTTTCAGCAACTGGTGGGACTGGTACAGTTTTTCATTTGCCTCCTTGTATTCATCGGGGGCATATTTTTCTGCCTTTACTTCACGGGCACCTGTAATGGTGTAATGTGCCAGTGACATCTCTTTCACCGGTACCTGGAGTCCGCAACCGGACATGGTGCTCACAAGTATGAAGCATGTGAGCAGGATTATATAAAAATGACCGCTTGTGATGTTCATATCAGGATTCTCCTGGATAATTTTATTTATAATCATAGAAAAAAGCAATGGTTAGTATCAGGATAGATGATATTCGTTAAATGTGCAATAAAAAATTGATACTAATCTACTTGACGGGAATAATCCGGTCAATATGATAGTAAGTACATATCAATTAACGATTTATGTTCAAGATGGAGAGGACGCTATGCGACCATATACTATACAGTTTCCCCGGCGCGAGTAGATGTCATGCTTAATTCAGAAGTGTTAGTTCTAAACGCAGGTTTTGTTCCAATAAGGATTACCACCGTCAAAGAAGCGATATGCCTTATGCTGGCCGAGAAGGCAGTGTCAGTGCTGGAAGAGGATCGCTTCATTAAATCACCATCGCTTACCCTCAAGATTCCTTCAGTCATTTCAATAATTCACTATAACAAGCTGCCCAGGCGGCGGGTGGTATTTTCAAAACTGAACGTAATTTACCGTGATGATATGCGCTGCCAGTATTGTGGCGAACGGTTTACCATGAGAGACCTCACCGTTGATCACGTGATCCCCAGAAGCCGGTGGGAGTCGGTAACCGGAAAATCCATGCGGGAGGGTTTTTCCACGTGGTTTAACCTTGTGTGCGCGTGCAGATGGTGTAATAACAGGAAAGGCAACAGGCTGCTGCATGAAATCGGCTGGGCTCTCTTGCGTGAACCATATGAACCCGAATACATGCCCTATATTATTATGAACGCCGACAAGGCCAGAAGGAAAGGATGGATCCCTTTCTGCGGATTTAACGTAAAACTTGTTGAGATGATCGCTTAAACCTTCTTTTTCGTGTAATTCAACAGTCCCCCGTCGAGTAGTATTTCCCGCTGCCTGTCTGAAGCGAACAATGTGCAATTAACTGCTGTACCATTCACATGAACCGGGATATCGGTACCTTTTTTTACCAGCGAACGGACGTCATGTATGGCGAAATCCTGTGGTGTATCAATCTTCCCATAGTCTTTTTCATCGTTAAAAACCAGTGGAAGAATCCCGAAATTGATAAGGTTTGTAGAATGAATTCGCTCAAATGATTTGGCGATGACAACACGAACCCCCAGGTACATGGGACATATGGCGGCATGTTCCCTGCTTGATCCCTGCCCGTAGCTGTGCCCGGCAACGATGGCGGTAAAGATCCCCTTCTTCCTGTTTTCGAGGGTATATGTTGAAAATTCCGGGTTAACATTCTCGAAAACGTAACGCGAGTATTCAGGAATATTAGAGCGAAATTTCAGTCGTGGACCGGCTGGCATTATGTGGTCGGTTGTTATCTTGTCACCCACCTTGAGGCCGATGGTTCCCTGTATCTCGTTCATCAGCGGTTCGGTGTAGGGCGGTTCACCGATATTTGGTCCCCTGAATACGGGCTCATCCGATGTAAACGGGGGTATGATCATGGAATCATCGATGACAAAGCTTTGGGGCATGGGTATTGACGGGTACTCATCGGCAGGCTGGTCAAGGGGATCAACCAGGGTTCCCGTAAGCGCCGATAGGGCTGCTGCCTCGGGGCTTACCAGGTATATCTGACCCGTGCTGGTGCCTGATCGCCCCTCGAAGTTACGGTTGTTCGTTCTAAGAGAGATCCCTTCGGTGATGGGGGCCTGGCCCGAACCGATACAGAACCCGCAGGCTGATTCCATGATACGAGCACCGCTGGCGATCAGGTCGGTAAGCAGACCGTCCTTTGCCAGCATCTCGAATACCTGGCGTGATCCCGGTGCCACGATAAAACTTACCGATGGATGGACCTTTTTATCCTTGAGAATGGCTGCCACGGTGGCCAGGTCTTTATACGAGGCGTTGGTGCAGCTGCCTATGGCTACCTGGTCAACCTTCATTCCCTTAATATCTGAAATTTTCTTAATGTTGTCGGGTGAATGAGGACATGCCACCATGGGTTCAAGGGCTGAGAGGTCAATCTCGATCGTCTTCGCGTAGCTGGCATCGGGGTCGGGTAGTATTTCAACCCACGCGTCTTCCCTGGCCTGTGCCTTCAAAAATTGCCTGGTTACCTCGTCGCTGGGAAACAGTGAGGTGGTTACCCCCAGCTCGGCTCCCATGTTGGTGATGGTTGCCCTCTCGGGTACGCTCAGTGTCTTAATGCCGGGGCCGGTGTATTCCACAACAGAACCCACGTTTCCACGGGTGGTAAGCAGCTCAAGCACTTTCAGTATTACGTCTTTTGCGGTGACCCATGGGCGCAGGGTGCCGGTGAGCTGTATGTTCACCACCTTCGGACAGGTCATGTAGAAGGGGCCCCCGCCCATCGCAACTGCCACGTCAAGCCCCCCCGCGCCGATGGCGATCATACCGATGCCGCCGCCGGTTGGGGTATGGCTGTCAGAGCCAAGCAGGGTGGCGCCCGGCCTGCCGAAGCGTTCAAGGTGTACCTGGTGACAGATACCGTTTCCCGCCTTCGAGTAATATATGCCGTACTTTGAGTTCATGGTTTGAAGGTACTTGTGGTCATCCGCGTTCTCAAAACCCATCTGCAGGGTATTGTGATCCACGTAAGAAACCGAGAGCTCAGTTTTGACCCGGGGTATGTCCATCGCCTCAAACTGCAGGTATGCCATTGTTCCGGTGGCGTCCTGGGTGAGGGTCTGATCTATTGTTATTCCTATTTCTTCACCGGCCTGGCACCGGCCTTCAACAAGATGTGATTTCAGAATTTTATAACAGGCTGAATCTCCCATTGGAACCTCTCGTCATAAATGATGTATCGGATTAAGGTTCAGAGTGTGGGAAAAATGGAAAAAACGTCAACGATAAAACGGTAACGAGGTAAGCCAGGTTACGCATTGCCGCAGGTTCTCTTCAATTCGCTGTCGCACCCGTGAAGGTGTAGGTAAAACGGAATTATTCTGTCGCAGTATAGTATGAATGGTGTTTTGAAGGGTGGACGGGTCAAGGGTTTCCACGATTCCCAGGTTGTAAACAGGCAGGGGTGTGATGTCTGCAAGGTGTGAATGATATTGGGTGGGGTTGATGCTTAAAAGGGCGCATCCGCAGAGATGGGCCTCATACAGCAGTATGCCGAAATGTGACAGCACACAACGGGAGCGAAGCAAGAGTGAAGTATAATCGGCCCTTTGTTCTTTAACGGTATCACCTGTCTGGATGATACGGCTGCGGGAACCCTGCAGAATGCCCACTGTTATGCCCGAAGGGAGCAGTTGACGCATTTTGGCAGCATGTTCGTCCCCCGCCATATTGCCGTTGTAGATTGAAATATCTATGTCTTTTGTAACGGGCTCTGACCCCGGGGTGATGCCGGTATAGATGCCGTAACCGTAGAGGAAAAAACCGGGCGACCCCGGCCCTGCGGGAAGATTGCTTTTCGGACGGGGAAGCAGGTAGAGGCGGCCATCGGCCAACCGGGCACCGGTGCCTTCGTCGTCTATCACCAGCACCGGGGCGGCCTGCTGCAGGGTTTTGATGTGGCCAGGGGTTGAATCACGCATGTCACGTATGATGAGATGGGTGCGGGGCGGCACGTCGCCGGTGAGGAATGGGGTGATCTCTTCGGGAATGGGGAGGTTCTTTTCGTGCAGCTGCAGGGTTGCGGTGTGTGCCGTGTGATGGTTGAGGTACCATGCAAGCAGCATCATACGCTGCAGGTGTCCTGTTCCGGTGCGGGGGCCGGCGCTGGTAATGATATGATAATGGCGCTCAGGCATCGTCGCCTTCCCACGAGGTCATGGGGCGCTGGGGTATCCCGCTGTTGATGTCAAGGTAGGCGGGGTTCTTCTGCAAAAATGCTATTATCGATTCAAGGGAGAATATGCTGCCGTCATAGAGGTTTTCATACAGCACGGCGGCAAGGGCGAAATCTTCCGGTGTATCAACGGTGAGGCGCAGGTCAGGGATGGGCGAGTGAAATCCCGACGGGGCGTGCACTATGGTAAACTTGTCCGGATGTTCCTTGATATAGGGGGTCACGTGCTCCCGGTGATAGGGCTGGCTGCTTTCACGGTATGCCTGCTGCAGGGCGTCAAAGCTGATCACCTCAACGGCAGTTCCCAGGGGGAGGCCGTCAAGGGTAGAGCGGTGGGCTTTGTGCTCGATGGCGGTGCGCAGGGTGTTGCCGGCATACCCGGGGTCGGTGAAGGGATTGTCGCCGGTTATTCTCACGATATAGTCGCCGCCGAACTTTTCGGCTGCCATGTAGAACCGGGCAAGTACATCCTGGTTTGAGCCGGCGAAGGATTCTATTTCCATGGTATCGGCCAGTGCCAGAAGGGGGCGGTTTTCAGTGTCATCAGGCACCGCCAGCACCACCCGGTGAAGGGGAGTTATCTCTTTGCTCCTGTTGATCACGTGTGCGATCAGGGGTTTTCCGGCCAGTGGTTTTAAGACCTTGCCGGGAAGCCTGGTTGACTGCATTCTTGCCTGTATTATGGCGGTAACCCGGGGTTCGTTCATAGGTTTATGCTTCCGGTTGTATCAGAAATTGAAGGTGAACCACTCGTCGCAGGCGGCACAATCAGGGGAGGTGGACAGGCGGCCCCTGTAATCATTTTGAAAGGCCGGCGCGGCATCTTCCCAAATGTCAACCATGGACTTTTCGGCAAGACTGCCGGCGCTGTTCTTTCCGTCGACGTCCTGCTTGCAGAATGCCACGGTGCCGTCGTAGAGTATGTACATATCACGCTGCAGGTGCCAGCATGGTGTTCTCTCAAATGGGGTGAGGTCTGAATACCGCCTGTCTTCTATTCTTCCAAGGTAGGTATTCTGTTTCTGCAGTATTATGGACACCTGCTGTTTTTCCCAGAAATCGTAATACTGGTCAAGGTAGGGTTCGGTCTCGTTGATCTTCATTACCTGCACGAATAGCTGATGGGTGGTGTCTTTCAGGGCGTCACTGAGGCGGGTAATGTTGGCGTTAACCGTATCAAAATAATCACCGCCGTGTATTGACCGGTAGGTGTCACCGTTCATGCCGTTCATGTTTACGATGGTTATCACGCTGGCCCCGGTGAGGGACTGCAGCGCGGTGGCGTAATTGCCGTCTGCCAGTATGCCGTTAGTCTCTATTACAACGGTATCAACCGATGTGGTACCTGCTATCTTTTCCAGCATTGAGTAAAAATTTTCATGCATGAGGGGTTCACCTGAACCGCCCAGGCAAACGGTGGTGGGCAGGGCGAACCGGTCAATACCTTCAAGCACGGTATCAAGTGTGCCGCCTGTCATTGGGCCGTGTTCATGATCAAGGGTGTTCCTGTAACAGAATACGCAGTCAAGCTGACACCCGCCATACAGCTCAAGTTCGATGTAGGTGGGGGCTGCCCGCAGCACATCCGGGTTGTCTTTCACCAGTGATTCTATGGCGGCATAAGGGGGGATGCCTCCGTGTAGCCGGCTGATGTTTTTCATTACCCGGTTATTCAGGGGATCAGAAGATCTGAAACTGAGCCGCAACCGGCGCAGGTCGGGATTTCTAAAATACAGTTCCACGTCGAACTGGTTGATGTTTGACTGTATGATCTGGCGAAAAGACAGTTCTTTGTCATAGGAGGCGGGGACTGAGTCTATGAGTTCTTTGGAATAGACCTCGCAGGCATACCCCTCGGGTAGATTCCAGGAATAGGTGTATTCTGCCCCGTAGCTGGTATGATGCTGTATCATGTCTTCAATGATTTCGGCGTCAAGAAATGGGGCATCAGCGTATACTTTTATTATTGAATCAGAACCTGTCTGCTGGAAGGCCTGCTTCCAGAAGTCTATGGTATCACTTCCGGTTCTTGTGATGACACCGGCTGTATCTTTAAGCTCTCCGGAGTATTCTTCGGGTATTGAATAGATAATGGTATCAAACTGCCTGTTTTTAGTCAGCAGGGTATCCAGGTGTTCGGGGATGTAGATATCATTAAAGTTTAGCGGTTCATCATTAAGGATGCCGTTATCAACATAAATAAGCAGAGAAAGGCCCACGGGGTCCCCCTTTATGACTTAACGTAGTTTTCCATGTATATCTTTATGTCGGATTCTCTGCGCATCTGGGCAACCCATTTTTCGAACTGCTTCTGCATATTTCGCTGGTAGAGCATGTTCAGTATCCGGTTTTCAACAGCTTCATAGGGCACGGCCCGCCGGCCGAGGTATTTTACGATATGATACCCGTAGCCCGACTTGATGACCCCCGATAACTGACCCGGCTTGCGCATGCGGTGAACCTTGTTTGCCATGTAGGGATCAAGTTCGGCCAGGCTGACCCAGCCAAGATCGCCGCCCTTTCGTGCCGATCCGGGATCCTGTGAATATTCGGCCGCGATCTTTTCAAAGGATTCACCCCTGATGATACGGGTTCGAAGGTTTCGTACCTCCCGGCTTACCCGCTTTTCTTCGGAGAATGACCTGTCTTTGGGGCGTATGAGGATATGTTTCAGGTGAACCTGGTATCCCAGCTTGCGCCGGTTATTCTTGAACCATTCCCGGGCCTCTTCATGCGAGGGTGGTGACACCCCAATGACGATGGAGATAACCTGCTCGGTGGTCAGCTGCTGTCTTATTTCATCTTTATATTGCGAAAAGGGCATTTTCTCACGTTGTTCAATTATTTTTTTAAATTTATCCAGTGAGTCAATTTTATTGCCGCGCATCAATTTTTCTATGTGTATCATCACCTTTTCTTCACTTACAATGATGGCCTGCCGTTCGGCCTCCTGGCGTACTATGGCCTCCTGGATGAATTTATCCAGCACCTTGCTTTTCTCTACATTGTAGCGGCTCTTTCTAATCTTCTTGACGCTTGTTAAGCGATCAAATTTTTGTTCAAGTTCACTCTTTATTATGGGGGTGTCATTTACCACCGCGATGATACGGTCGAAAACTTCCCACGATGATACGGCGTGGGCGTTCCCCAGTATGAATATAAAAGTGAGACACAATGAGATCCTCTTGATTGTCATATAGTTATCCGTTTATTACCAGTTTTTGTATCGGGATGCCGTCTCCGCCGAAAAACATTTCTTTGAGACGCTGCATGGCATCTGTTATATCTGATGAATATAATTCAATAGTGCCATAAGGGGCAGGATTTTCAAGATTTTTTTCTTTAAGAATATCCACAACTTCGCAGGCTATCTCTTCACCGGTATCGATGAGATCAAGTTCGGGGTAGACATCGTTGATGGATTTTTTTAACAGCGGAAAATGGGTACATCCAAGTATTACCGTGCGTACACCCTGGTCAACCATTTCCTGGAGATACTTTCTGGAGGTTAACCGGGTTATCTCGTCGTCTATCCAGCCTTCTTCGGTGAGGGAGACAAACAGGGTTGCGTGCCGTTGAACCACCCGTATGGTGCTGTCTATGCGATGAATGGCCTGAACGTATGAGGCGGACTTAATTGTTGCCCTTGTGCCGATTACCCCGATGGATTCACCCTTCAGCCGGCCGCATGCTGCCCTGGCGCCGGCGTTGATTACCCCTATAATGGGAATGTCGTTCTCTTCCTGCAGTGTTTCAAGTGCCGCCGCGGAGGAGGTGTTACATGCTATCACGATCATTTTAACGTCACGGGATCGCAGGTAGCCGGTTATCTCGCGGGAATACCGTGTTATGGTTTCCATTGATCTTGTTCCGTAGGGAAACCGTCCCGTATCACCGAAATATATGATATTTTCTCCGGGCAGAAGATCGGATATGGCCTTGCAGACGGTAAGACCGCCGATCCCTGAATCAAAAATACCTATGGGTTGTGTGGACATTGCTGTTGCTATTCTCCAGGTGTGTTATCTTGGTTTTTCTTGTACAGCATGTATTCGATCCCGTCAACCAGGGCCTGCCAGGATGCCTCGATTATATTTGTTGATACTCCCACCGTGCCCCAGTGCTTGCTTCGCATTTTCTGATCAATGAGTACCCGGACAGATGAACCGGTACCTTCTTTTTCGTTGAGCACCCGTACCTTGTAGTCTGACAGGTGAAGCTCGCGAATTTCCGGGTAGAAGGTTTCAAGGGCCTTTCGTAACGAGTTATCAAGGGCCTCAACCGGACCGTTACCATTGGCGGCAGTGTGCTCCACTATGCCGTCAACTTCAACCTTTATGGTGGCTTCACATGTCATCCTGTTGAATTCGTCCTTTTCTGTTATAACCCTGAATCCCTTCAGAATGAAAAATGGTACATATTCACCGGTTGCCCGCCGGATGAGCAGCTCGAATGACCCTTCGGCCGCTTCAAACTGAAATCCCTGGTCTTCAAGATCTTTAATGTCTTTTAGTATCTTTGTGGGAAGAACAACGTCCTTGTCAAGCTTGATTCCCATCTCCTGTGCCTTGAAGGCGATATTACTTTTACCGGCCAGCTCTGAAATAAGAACCTTGCGCCTGTTGCCAACCACCGAGGGATCGACGTGTTCATAGGTTTTGGTATTTCGCTTGAGGGCGGACACGTGAATGCCCCCCTTATGGGCGAAGGCATTGTCCCCTACGTAGGGTGCCCGCTCGTTATGTGCGAGGTTGGCTATCTCGCTGATATAGCGGCTTACCTCGGTGAGGTGTACCAGTGATTCGTCGGCGTTAGTGCGATACCCCATCTTCAATGAAAGGTTGGGCAGCAGCACGGTAAGGTCGCAGTTGCCGCAGCGTTCACCATACCCGTTAATGGTTCCCTGCACCTGCACGGCACCGGCCCGTATGCCTTCCTGGCCGTTGGCAATGGCAACTCCGGCATCGTTATGGGGGTGAATTCCAAGTGGAACATCCACCGAATTCAGTATTGTGCTGGTGATCTGGTATACCTCATGACTCAGGGTGCCGCCGTTGGTGTCACACAGGCATACAAGGTCTGCCCCTGCCTCCTCTGCTTTTGCCACGGCCTGCAGGGCGTAATCGGGATTTGCCTTGTAGCCGTCAAAAAAGTGTTCGGCGTCGAGAAAAACCTCGAATTGCCGGTCTTTAAGATAGGCAATGGTGCCGTAAATAAGCTCGAGATTTTCATCAAGGCTAATATTCAGGGCATCGGTGACATGAAAGTCCCAGCTCTTGGCCACGATGGTGATGGTATGGGCCTGTGAGTCCACGAGCTGCTGCAGAAGGGTGTCTTCCTGGTATGAGAGTTTGGGACGTTTCGTTGATCCGAAGGCGGCGATCTTCGAATGCTGGAGATCAGCCTTGCGTATCTCTGAGAAAAACAGGTTGTCCTTGGGGTTGGAGCCCGGCCATCCTCCCTCGATGTAGTCGATGTGTAACTTATCCAGTTCCCTGGCGATACGGATTTTATCATGCAGGGAGAAGGAGATGCCGAAGGTCTGGGCCCCGTCACGCAATGTTGTATCATACAGTGAGATCATTCTTTTTGGTTCAGTTTTCTTGCTCATCATGGTATCCGGTAAATTTATTTGAACGATAACCTGCCCGCAGGTTACTTGTTTTATTTATCCCGCCTTATGATGCGATTGTCTAACTCAATGAAACACAGGCAGTTTTAATTGTCCTGAGATGCGATGGGTAAGCCGGGATAGTATATAAATATAATACGATTTTTTTCCAGTACAAATATTATTTAAATTATCATTTGTGTCTATAAAAATTAGTCATTGAAACGCGCCGGGTGAAGAGGCTACCCTACGTGGAAAAGTCATTAATGCAAGGATTTTTCTTCGGGTTGGCGGGAGAAGACTTCTTCATGAAAAATACTTGTAAAATGAGCTTGATTCAGTCAAAAATATATACAGGTGATGCCGCGGTTTCTAAATTATATAAGCGTTTCTTTATGAAAAAATTTGACCCTACACAACTGGAAGAAAGCCAGCTTCTTAAAACATTTTCTTTGCTGTACATGGCAGAATGGCTGCTGGGGGCGTTGATCCTTATTCTTCCCGCGGTTGCGATCATTATCCTGTGGGGTATGCCATGTGATAAGCAATACCTGGCGCTGCTGGTAACCGGCAGTGTAATATATGTTGCCGTTTCGGCCGGATGTTTTGTCATATTTCATCGTAGCATACGGGTGGCCATCCATCATTACAGCCTGATAAAAAAAGAGATTAACTGGAAAAATCTCATTATCGGTTATACAAACGAGATAGTTATACTGCTTGATACACTGGGGAGAATAATATCATTCAACCCGGCCCTGCTGAAATTATTAAAATTTGAAAGGGACGATCTCATTCATAAACCATTTCGTACAATTCTTTATGACAAGTCTTTTGAAGATAACATACAGTTGAAGGATTTACTTTTGTGCCGTTTCAGGGACGTGTTTATCGGGAACGAGGCTGAGGTGGTGCTCCCATGCAGGGTTAAGAATACAAGCATGGTTCATACTATCGGTTTCAGGATGATACCAATACTTACACAGGATGAACTGCAGCACATTCTGGTTGTGGGACGGGTTACACAAAGTGATGTGTTAACGGGCAAATTTCTCAAGCAAGAGTCAAGCAGGTACGTGATTGGTAATAACGTGTCACTGGTGAATCTGCTGACTTACCGGTTGACCCGTAACCTGGAAAATCGCCTGGAACAGGATGTGATCATAAGTATGCAGCTGGGAATCCAGGAGGTGCTTGTCAATGCCATAGAACACGGTAATCTTGGAATCGACTTCAAGACAAAATCTGAACTCAGAAAAAAGGAAGGCAATTACTGGGAGCTGGTGATGTCTGTCTCTGACAATGCGAACTTAACGGAAAGAACTATTGACGTTTCCCACCAGATGGATGAAGAAAAGGTAACCTTTACGGTGAAGGACGAGGGTGATGGATTTGACTGGCAATATTATATGAGTTTACAATCTGAAAATATTAATACAGGTTTGCTGGAATCTTTTCATGGTATCGGGCTGCAGATGGTGAAAAGCGTGTTTGACGTTTCTTTCAATGAGAAAGGTAACGAAGTTACACTCGTGAAATATTTTGACAATGGAGTTAGTGATGGGTGAATACAAAAACCCGGTGCCAACCGTTGATATTATCATACGGGTGAAAACCGGGAAGGACGGAGATGGTGAAGGCATAGTTCTCATATCCCGGAAGAACCCTCCTTACGGCTGGGCCCTTCCGGGGGGATTCGTTGATTACGGGGAGTCGCTTGAAGAGGCAGCTGTTCGTGAAGCCAGGGAAGAAACCTCCCTGCATGTTGTACTGGAACGCCAGTTTCACACGTATTCTGATCCCGTCCGTGATCCACGTCAGCATACGATAACAACAGTATTTATCGCGCGGGCAGAAGGGGTGCCTGTAGGTGCTGATGACGCGAAAGAGGCAGGGGTTTTTACGATGGATAATATACCGAAGGCGTTAGTGTTTGATCATAACCGTATAATTGACGATTATATTAATAAACGATACTGAGAGGAGATCTACATGGAAAAGTCCGGATTCCTGATGAAATTAACCGGTAGGGCAATAGATACACTTACCAGGTTCACACGGGCTGATATACGTGTACATGATGCTGAACGGATTCCCAACCAGCCGGTTGTATTCGTGGTTAATCATTTTACGCGCATGGAAACATTTTTTCTGCCGAATATTATTTACAAGGAAACCGGGAAATTTGTGTATGCCCTGGCCCATCACAGTTTCTTCAAAGGAGCATTCGGTACCTTCATGCAGAAGATGGGAGCCGTTTCCACAAAAGATCCTGATCGTGATAGAACTATTATTGGTTCACTGCTGCGGGGGGACATGCCCTGCATTATTTTCCCCGAAGGGCAAATGATAAAAGACAAGAAACTGGTAGAGAAAGGGAAATACATGATATATAATACCGGTATTCGCAGGCCCCCCCATACCGGCGCAGCCCACCTTGCCATGCGGGCACAGTTTTACAGGGAGGAGTTTAAGAACTGCTGGAAAACCGGTGACCGTGAAAGGTTGATGGAACTGCAGGAACGTTTTGGCATTAATGATGAAGAACTGGAAAGAGTAAACAAACTGGAGACATATATTGTACCGGTAAACATTACCTATTTCCCGGTGAGGGCCCGGGTGAACCTGATAAACAGGATTGCCAACATGCTGGTTGAAAAGCTTCCAGAACGTATTGAAGAAGAGCTTGAAGTTGAGGGAAGCATGCTGCTGGACGGGGTGGACATCGATATTAATTTCGGGGAGCCCCTGGCGGTGAGTCCATACCTTGATAAAATACTTGTGAAGCGCAAGATTAAAGATAATAAGTTGTACCTCGATTACCAGGATCTCAGGAATGACGTATTGATGCGAAAGGTGGCCATAGACATAATGTACACGTATATGAGAGAGATTTACCATCATACCACCATTAACCATGATCATGTTTTTTCATATATTCTCATGCAGACCAGGGGAAACACCATCTCCCTGGATGATTTCAAAAACCGGGCATTTCTGGCAATTGAGGCGATAAAGGATCAAAAGATAAATACAAATCATACTGTTTTATTTAAACGGCAGGGCAACCTTCTCAGGGATGAGCCTCACCGTCATTTTGATAATTTTATTGATGCAGCCAAATCAGACGGACTGATCATCATTAAAAATGATATTATTACTATTAAAAAAGAACATTTTTCACGATCATACGAATTTCATACAATCCGCAGGGACAATATCGTGGAGGTTTTAAAAAACGAGATTGAACCCCTGCGGCATGTGACCAGCAGGTTCGATGCCGTTGTACGCATGCCGTCATGGTATACCAGGAGAAAAATTCGCAACCTGATGCTGAAGAAAGATCTTGCTATATTTGAGAAAGATTACCGGGAATATTTTATTGAAAATGAGTCAAAGTCTGAATATGTGGGAAGCCCTTTCTTTTTAAAGCGCCGTTGTTCAAAAAGAGGCGTATTGCTTATTCACGGTTACATGGCCGCACCCGAAGAGGTGCGGCAGCTGGCCGATTATCTTTATAAAAACGGGTTTACTGTATACGGGGTAAGGCTTCGGGGACACGGCACCTCTCCTGACGACCTGGTGCATCGAAAATGGGAAGAATGGTACGAGTCGGTAAACAGGGGCTACGTGGTGCTAAAAAATTCAGTAAGGGATATGTCTATAGCTGGATTTTCAACCGGGGCGGGACTTGCCCTGCTGGGGGCGGCGCGAAAGAACGGAAAGTTCAAAACCGTGGTGTCTATAAGCGCACCCCTGAAGCTTGTGGATTTCGCCTCAAACCTGGTTCCCGCGGTTGATATGTGGAACAAGTTGCTGAAACGTTTAAAGATACGCAGGGGTTCAATGGAGTTTATACCAAATCACCCGGAAAACCCCCATATCAATTACACAAGAAACCCGGTAAGTGGTGTATACCAGATGGAATTGCTGATGAACGAGGTAAATGATTCCCTCCATAACATTACAATACCGGCACTGGTGATGCAGGGTTCTGGTGACCCCACGGTTAACCCGGAGGGTGCCCTTGAAATATTTAAAAAAATTCCCTCGATACAGAAAGAATTAACCCTGGTGTATTCTGAAAAACACGGCATCGTAAGAGGTGATGGCGCCGGCGTGGTACACCGGAGGGTGGAAGGTTTTTTGAAGGATTACATGTAACAGGTCAGAAGGTACGGGTAATGCCGCCGCCTATCTCGAAGGCGTAGCGAATGTCATCCGAATCTAATTCATAAGAAAATGAATCATCCTCAAACCGGGACATGGCTTCTCCCCTTTGCCTGAAGGTGATCAATAAAAGTGATAATTCAGATTCCGGGGACAGTTGGCGATTATAACCAACTGTCCAGAGCAGTACAGAAAGAGATAACTTGTTTACGTTGCCATCATCTCTACCTTCAGCACTGTAGTACTGATACCCAAGGCCGGAGTTTACGGTTGACGTGTCAGACAGGAAATACTCAAAACCTCCGTTTAATAATACTCCACCCTTGCTGGATACAGGAATAGTGTCCTCGTATACAGTTGAAACGTCATCATTATTACTCAGGGATTTATCCACGAAAGTTACCGGGAAACGGTATCCGAATTCCATGGCGATCCCGGTTTTCTCATTTATCTTTGTATATGCGCCGGTAATAAGCTGGATACCCTTGTCATATTTCGGCCAGTATTCAGTTGAGTTGGAATCACTTAAACCGGAACTGAAATCCTTATCTCTTTTCTTCTTCTCTAATGAAAATGTGCCGGTTCGAAGCAGAATACCAATTTCAGTTTTCGCATCTCGATAATTATACCCCATCCCTAATTCAACGGAATGTTTCTGGTTTATATTTTCTGTTTTAGAGTCTGGTTCCTTTGTTTCCTCTGTTTCATACTTGTTACCCAGTATCACCTGTAGTCCCCAAAAACTGTTATTGCCGGTATCCCAGCCCATTGCCATGTTGATGGCGGGATTAATGGTTATTTTTTTTGTTTTACTATCAATAGTACCGCCGTAGGTTTGCTTTCCAGTTTCATGGGATACCAGGTTTCCTTCGTAGCCTTCAAGGGAGATGCCGTAAGTAGAAGTTCCTGATTTAAAGGCATACGCGGCCATTATTGATCCACCAAGGTATAACGGGTCGTCCAGATCCACATTGGTGAAGATATCGTTAAAATATATTTCTAAATCAATGTCGTACAGCGTGTAAGCCCTTGCTGTTGCGAACAGGGCAAGTGATTTTTCCGCGGTCATGGTGCCAAGCAGTGCGGGATTACGGGAGATATCCGCGGGTCCTTCAGATGTGACAGACTTTATCCCCCCCATGCCGGTGCCGTGTATACCGGCGTTTAGCTGTGACGCTAATATGAACGAAAATATTGCGGAAAGTACCAGTGATCGTTTCATGGCCCTCGTCACTATTCATATAAGAATGAAATATCTATTCCCTCTTTCACTGTTAAAAGAGTAAGGGGTACGAATTTGGACTTATAAAAATTGATGTCATCGACCGGTGTCAGTTCAATGCTGGTAGTTCGTGTTTCACATTTTGGATGGGTATATTTCAGAGAAAAAGTATAGGTAGCGGCAGTATCCATTTTCTCGGGATTAAAATCGGGCCAGAAATGATAATACCCGTTGGTTGCCATGCTGGTAATGTAGGGATTATTCCAGCTGTCATCGATCATATCAGCCTGCGCATCATTTAAAAACAGGGTTATCTCTACCCCTGGTATTATTGAAAAGGTGGTTTCTTCAAGTACCTCCCCCATTAAATGAGGGAAAAAGATGTCTCTTGCCTGTATCTCGGTAACGTTATCCGTGGTTTTTGACAGCCTTCGTGATGAGATCAATTCAGCCGCCTCGTGAATAAGCATAAGGATGTCAGCTTTTTGCTGAAAGATATACCGTGACTCAAGGCGGCTGTGAATAATGCCCCGTTCACTTGTAACGTATCTTGGCTGAATCCTGTTGAGGGTATAGGCAATAATATTGTTTCTGTAATCGCTTAAATTTTTCAGGCGATCAGTTTTCTCGATAAGTTCATCCACACTGGCGGAAACGATATCTTCCATAATGTTTTTTATTATCATGTCCCCTATCTCCTTTTTACAGGGAATACCGTGGAGAATACTTCATTCATATCTTGTACCGGATGAAAGTGCAAACCCTTTTTCACATAATCAGGTATTTCCTGGAGATCCTTCTGGTTCTCAACAGGGATTATTATGTTTTTCAGTGATGCCCGTTTGGCGGCTATTATTTTTTCTTTTATGCCGCCAACAGGCAGCACCCGGCCGCTCAGTGTCAGCTCACCGGTAAGGGTAAAGCCGCTTTTCATTGTTGTACGGGTTATTAATGAATACAGGGCCGTTGCCATGGTAATACCTGCCGAGGGCCCGTCCTTGGGGGTTGCGCCGGCCGGCACATGAATATGAAGAGCATTTTTCAGGAAAAAATCAACTGATTCCTTGTCGCTCGAAAGGTAATGCTGCACATAACTGAATGCGATATTCGCCGATTCGCTCATTACTTCTCCAAGTTGACCTGTAAGTTTAAGCTGTGGCCCCTTTCCGGATTCAACTTCAATAGCCTCGATGAGGAGTATGGCTCCGCCCAGCTCGGTCCACGCCAGTCCCACTGCCAGACCTGGTTTAAGGGTTCTGGGGATGTCTTCCTCGGTAAATACCTCTGGTCCAAGGTATGCACGTATCTGGGAAGAGTTGAGGGTGCCATCGGGCAGTTTTTTTCCACGGGCGGTGAGGGTGGCTGATTTTCGGCATATTTTTTGAATGCTTCTCTCGAGGTTTCTTACCCCCGCTTCCCGTGCCCAGCCGTCTATAATATAGTGAAAACCCTTTTTGTCTATTTTTATGGCAGATCTCTTCAGACCGTGTTTTTTAACCTGTTTTGGTAAAAGATATTTCCTGGCTATCTGGTATTTTTCTTCGGCGATGTAACCGGACAAACGTATGACTTCCATACGGTCGATCAGTACCCTTGGAATGGAGTCCAGGGTGTTGGCAGTGGTGATAAAAAATACATCAGACAGGTCAAATGGCATATCGAGATAATGATCCCTGAAGGCGGCGTTCTGTTCAGGATCAAGCACTTCAAGAAGGGCAGCAGCAGGATCTCCCTGGAAACTCTGTCCCAGCTTGTCTATCTCATCAAGCATGAATACCGGGTTGACAGATTTGCTTATCTTCAAACCCTGGATTATCTTGCCTGGCATGGCACCGATATAGGTTCTCCTGTGCCCCTTTACCTCGGCTTCATCCCGCATGCCCCCGAGTGACATCCTGAAAAATTTCCTGTTCATTGCCCTGGCAATGGACTTTCCCAGGGATGTTTTTCCCACTCCGGGAGGCCCCACCAGGCAAATTATTGAACCTGTATTGTCCGCTTTCAGCTTGCGTACCGCAAGAAATTCTATGATACGCTTTTTTACATCCTCAAGGCCGTAATGGTCTTTATCGAGAATTTTTTCTGCCTGGTCGATGTCAATGGGGTTTTCAGTACGCTCGTTCCAGGGCAGGGATACTACGGTATCCACGTAATTCCTGGTCAATGTATATTCAGATGTGTTAGGATCCATAATATGGAGCTTTTGAAGCTCCTCGTCCATCTTCTCTTTGGCCTCGCCTTTGAGCTGCAGTGCAGTAACCTTTTCAGTCATATCCCTTAATTCACGGCTTCGTTCGTCTTCGTCAATACCAAGCTCGCTTTTTATGGCCCGCAGCTGTTCGCGCAGAAAAAAATCACGCTGCTGCCTGTCAATTTTGTCGTTTATATTATTCTGTATTTTTTTCTGTACAGAAAGAACCTCTATTTCCTTGTATAAGAGGTGGAGTACCTTTTCAAGACGCTTTTTTATGTTGATGGTTTCAAGAATGTCCTGGTATTCATGCTTCTCAAGATTGAGAATTGAGGTGACAAAATCAGCAATTTTACCAGGTTCGTCAACATTTACCATGGTAAGCTTCATCTCCTCGGTAAAGAGGGGATTATTTTCAGAAAGAATCTTCAACTGGCTTAACACCGCGCGGGTAAGGGCTTTTATCTCGATGTTCCTGTTGCTGGCTTTCTCTTCAAGGTATTCAATGTCAGCAATAATGTGGGGAGATTCTTCGGTTACACTCTTGATTCGAAACCGTTTTATACTGTTGATCAGCACATTTATTCCCCCGTCGGGAAGATTGATCTTTTTTAATACCTTTGCCGCCGATCCGTAAATGTGCAGATCGTCTGATTCTATATCTTCGGCCTCGTCATCCTTCAACAGGGATATCCCGATCACCCGTGAACTGTCCAGTGCCATGTCAATGGACTCACAGAAACGCTCCTGGGATATTATAAGGGGTGTTATAATTCCCGGAAATATGGGACGATACCGCACCGGTATAATGTGAAGCTTCTCCGGCATGACCTGGTCTACTGAGGCAAGGTCTGTTTCAAGAAAATGGGGGTCAATCTGAAGATCACCTTCGTCATTAATGAGATCATCTATATTCATCGTAGTATCCTTTTCATTCAATATAGTGTATATAATGCGCGTGATAAAGTAAAGTTCTCTTTGCCGTCTTCCCTTGATATATTTAAGTACCGGTTTGTCTCCGGTTACGGTACAGGTAAACAGCAAGCAATATCACGATAATGGCAATTATTGAGCCTGCAATATAATTATATCGCATAAGGATATCATTCATTTTTTCTTTTACAACATCCCAGTTACTTCCAAGAATAAAGCCGGTATGTATCCAGATGAGATTCCAGACAGATGCGCTGATAGTGGACATTACAAGTACCCTGAAAGTGCCAAGGTTTGAGATTCCCCCCACTATGGCAATTACCGACCTGATTCCCGGAAAGAAACGGTTTGCCAGTACAAGGTATTGCCCCCATCTCTGAAACCATAATTCGGCGCTGATTATCTGTTGGGCCGAAAAGTACTTGTAGTCTTTTTCGATGAAAAACTCCCTGCCCATGAATTTTCCTGCCAAAAAAAGGAGCAGAAATCCAACCACGCTGCCAAGTGTAGTTGAAAGGTATACAAGGAAATAATTAAGTCTTCCAGAGCCTACCAGGAAAGCCCCGAAGGCGGTAACGGTGTCTCCCGGAACAGGGGGAAACAAGTTTTCAAACACGGCACTGATGAACAAGAAAAAATATATCACGGTGTCGTGCTGAAGTAAGATAGATGATAACAATGATTCAAGTATCTTTTCCATACCGATTTTCACTTATCTGGCAACAAGTTATTTCTGATGGGACGGGATGACAGCTTTACTACATACACTATATAGCACCAATAGTGGTCAATCATTTTATTTATATTTATCGATGTATTAGTGGGGGCCTCGTGATGTACGTTTGCATGATAAAGAGGAATGTGCCCTTCTTCATTCAAAATTAACATTGAAATTCGTATTATTACCCGATATTTAATTCACTCACTATTAGTGAAGATGTAAAGTTCTTGCATAATTTGGTGTAATGTCTGAAATATTGATGTATTTAGATACTTTGCAAAAAAAATACTTATTTCTCTGGAGCGAATAATGTTTTTATTAAAAAAGATATGCGTGACAATTGTCCTTTTCGTTTGTACGTTTAGTATATTGTCGTGTGCCACTACACCAACGAGGGATCCAATTCAGAAGGCTAACGAAGAATTTCTTAACGGTGAGGATGCAAAAGGAGAGGTTTTCAGGGTTCTAATTACCTCAGATGAGTATCGTGTGATTCAGCTTAAATACCTGGACAACATAAAGCGGGTTGATGATCCTGGTGGTGATAAATATATCTGCGAAGAATTGCGCAAGTACGATAAAATCGATGAAGTTCGGGAGGGAAGAGCGGCAGTGTGGCTTTTTCCTGATTCGGGCTCAATAATGAAGATTCGTCCGGTAGAGTTGACTTACCTGGTTGAGCTTGACAATATTATTGTGCAGGATTTGCAGAGGTGGAGCTTCACATTCCCCAAAAAGGATGTTACACCCACAAAATTTGAGGTTGTATACAGGTTCGTACTGAGAAAGAAGCTATCTGATGATGAAATTATGGACGAAGTACGGGAAATGATAAAAGAAAAATCCTGAATACATGAACATGAAAGATGGCGGGACTGTACACCATCCCGCCGTAACAGTATTACAGGGACGCGGTGTTGATGATCAAACGTACCGCGTTTTCATCGATAAGCAGCTTGTTGGCTATATCCCCCGAACTCCACCCTTTCCCTGACAGGTCACGAACCGTTTTAATCATACGTTCATTAATGTTTATATCGGCAGGAAGTTCTCCCTTCAGTTGCTTGGCAATGGGGTTGTTTGATTCAACAGCCTGAATGAAATCAGAAAACTGTTTCATCTTTTTATCTGTTTCGGTGAACATGGACTGCAGCTTGCTGTCAGTTTCGTCGATATCTTCACGCATGGATTCCATTTTGTGAAACATGGCGTTAACCTGTTTGATCCTTTCTTCGATGTGGGCAGTAAGTCCTTCAAGTTCGGTGAAACGGTCTTTTACCTCCCTGATCTCCTGTTCCCGTGATTTCAGTATCAGCGTGTTCTCTTCAATGGAATGAAGGTAACCTGTAAGTCGTTCCACCTTTTTGTCAGATTTGTCCAGGGTGTTTTGAAATGATTTCAGCTTATGATCCATGGATTTGATAATCATGTCAGCCTTGTTTACTGATTCAAGATTCCTGGAGATAGTATCTTCGTATTCATTCAGTTCATGTATGCGGTTTTGAAGGCTGTTGTAGGTGTCCTGCAATGCTTCAACCCTGGCATTAACAACGTCAACCTTTTGTGCCCCTGCTTCAAGGGTTTCAGCCTTGGCAGACACGATATCGGTAAGCTCCATTAAAGCCTTGATCTCGGTTTCAACGGTGTTTAGCTTTTCTTTTCTTGATTCGAAAAATTTCAACTCCCGTTCAACTGACCTTCGAACGTCTTTAATGGATTCTGCATTCTTAATAAATTCATCAAGCTTACGTGATTCTTCCTGGGAACGGCTTAAAATTGTATTGAGATCCTGAATGGCTTCCTGCGCGGTGGCAGTCATCTCGTCTACCCGGGAGAAAATTTTCTGATTTTCCTCAAAATCAAGTATCTCGTTCTTGATACTGGTAAGACGGTGATCCATGAGTGAAAACTCTTTTTTTGCCCTTTCCATCTGTGACGAGAGGGATTCGTTAAACTCTTCTTCCATGTCCGACATTTTCTGTGAAAGATTCTCAAAGCGGATCTCTATCGACTGGTACTCAGAGACAAGGTTTTTCATTCTTTCCTCGGCGGTTTCAATCAGTTTCGATTCCATTTCGATGTACTGTTCGCCGAAATCTTCAATTTTTGCCTTGATGTCCTCAGCTTCCTTTCTCGCTGCCTTTACAATCTCGTCTTTTTTTGAAATGGCATGGATATTCAGATTATCAAGGGCTGTGCGGATTTTGTTTACCTCTTCTTCGAAAGAGGCAATCAGTTTTGATTTTGAATCATCAATGTTATTTTCAACATTTTTTAATTTTTCATATACCCTCTCGATATCATTGTTTACCTGGTTGAGGGTGGACTCACGCACACTTTTAAACTCGGTAATGGCTTCAGATATGTTGTCCTTTACGTCGTCTGCTTTTTCTCTGAGATCGGAAAACAGGCTGTTCTCTACTTCTGAAATTGAGGTCTTCAGTTCGTGGATCTGGTCATTGCACAGTGCAACCTGTTCACGGGTTTGTGAGATGGAGTCAACACGAATTTCTTCTATGTGTGAGTCGAAGTTTTCTATGGCACTTTCCAGGTGCATAATCTTTGAGTTGAGATCAGTAAAAACCCTTCTTTCAGCCGAATCAACACGACCTTCAATTGAATCAACAGATTTTGTTAAGGTGTCAATTTTCAGCTGAACATTGTCAAGTATGGCTTCACCCGTATCGGTGATACTTTGCTCCATTCTGGAAAGGGACTCAGAAAAATTACTGGTGAGGAGATCAATTTTTTCCTCGGATGCCCCCATCAATTTTTCTTCTTTCTGGGAAATGGTATCCCGAAGCCTGGATACCTGCTCGCTTATTTCTTCTGATAACTCACGGGAGCGCTCACGTACTTTATCGTTAAAATGGTGAACTATTGAAGAGCTTTCACGCTCAAGGCGGGAAAGTCCCTCGGTAAGTACACCTATCTTTTTGGTCATATCGTTGAAGCCTGCCCGAGAGGTGGCAATAAATTCAATCTGCTTGTTTACTTCTTTTGCTGCTGATGAGACTACCTTGAGATCGTCCTCGACTTTTTTGAGGTTGGTCTTCTCGATGTCAAGGCCCTTGAGGCGGTTTTCAATCTCGGATATTGAATTTTGCAGATTGCCATTGAGGGCATTAGCCTTTTTGATCAGGATATCAAGTTCAATGGTTGAATCATTGAACTTGCGTTCTTCCACCTCGGCAACTTTCTTGAAGTCATCAAGCATTCGGGAGGAAAAACGTTTCAATTTTGTTATTTTCAGGTTTGCCCGGTCAAGACGCCTGAAAAAGAGTATCATTAAAAGGCATCCCAGCAGTGTTGCCGCATTCCATATCATCATACTACTCCACAACTTATAATTTCATGCAGGGGAATGGAAAAGTTACACAATTGTATAGTGATAGGGCATAATTAATTTATTGTCAATATAATTTTATGTCACATAAGAAAATACGTTATTTTCAGTAAATAAAAAAAATACACTCTTTCCGGATTCCTGGGAATGGGAGTGATTTAAATTCCGGGTTACATTAATGTGACCCATGATATAATCAGTCTATCAGCCCCCTGTATCCCCCCGTGGGGCTGACTTCTACCCACAAATCGGATCGGGGGAGATGGATAAA